>CAMBUC010000006.1 GCA_945871045.1 uncultured bacterium | reverse complement strand
TCCTCACGCTCTCGCTACTTGTCGCTGGCAGTGGTACATAAGTGACCAAAATACGTTATAGAAGAGTTTCGACATTTACGAATATGGATATTAGCATAAATAAGGAGAAGCATCATGCAGATTGAACATATAGAACAAAAAGGGATCTTCAAACAAGCGAAAGTGAGCAGTGGACAGGAGCAGGCAGCGGTTGAAAAAAAGGATTCGCATGTAAAAAAGCCGGATATCCTGACCGGCTCTGTGCCTGTGATGCAAACGGTAACTTATCAGAAGCCTGAGCTGGAGCAGGAAGGTCTGTTTGAAGATATTAAAAATAGTGCCGCACAGAAAAATGCCGTTCAGATGAAAAATGAAATGCTCGTAGGTGCAGACACGACTTCAAAACAGGCGGCTCAGGAAATGGAACAGGACGGTTTTTCCCTTCCCGATACCGATATTCATACGGTTGTCACAGAGACTGATAAAATTCAGATGCAGTTAGCAAAGGCCGGTAAGGACACTGGTTATTTTACAGGAGATCTGAGCGAAGAGCAGATCGCACAGATCATGGGATCCAGTGGACTGGCAGCCCAGTACGAGCATGCCTTTGAACAGGCAGCAGCGCTGAGAGAACTTGATGAAGGTTCGATCAAATATATGATGGAAAACGGTTTGGATCCGACGATCAGTAACCTTTATATGGCGCAGTATAATGGGGTTTATGAGCAGGTTGCAAAACCTCAGGATATACCGGGACAGCAGGGGCTTACAAAACAGATGGAAAAGGTACTGGCATCGGCTGGTTTTGAACGGACTGAGGAACATCTGACGGCATGCAAATGGCTTGCTGCAAATGACATTTCTGTAACCGCAGGTCATGTAGGGATGTATCTGGCACTGAAAGATCTGTCCTTTCCCGTTGATCAAAACGAATTGTTTGGGGCAATGCAGACAGCAGTACTGGAAGATCAAACGCCGGCAGATGCAAGTTTGATCGCAGGAACATCTTTGTCTGAGAGGGCAGAAACCGCGATGCGGGTTCTTGACCAGACAACAGACAAGGATTTGTCCTATGTATTGGGTCAGGGAAAAGAACTTACGATTGAACATCTTCAGGAGGCACATCATCTGATCGAAAGCGGCGCGTTTTCGGAAGATGTAGAAAAAATATCAGCATCTAAATTGTTTTCGCAGAGCGGATTGTCTCTTTTAGAGGCACAGCGCTTGTTGGAAGAAACACGCCTTGCAATGACAACAGAGGCGAATTATGGTCTGTTAAAGCGGGGTATGGAGATCGAAATAAAGCCTTTGGTAGAATTGGTGGAAGCATTAAAGGCACAGGAGCAGGATTATTATAAACAACTTCTCACAGCAAATGGAAGTGAAGCGACAGCGGAGCAGGTGAACCTGTTTCAGCATACCATCGAGATCGCGGCAGAGTTAAAGAGTCTGCCGGCTTATGCCCTTGGAAACAGTCTGTACGATGGAACCGTGCAGAGCCTGCATGCAGCCGGAACGCAGATACAGGCATCACAAAAAGCAGCCGGGGAGGCTTATGAAGCGCTGATGACTGCACCGCGCGGGGATCTGGGAGATTCGATCCAAAAAGCATTTCGAAACGTCGATGATATTTTACGGGAGATCGGCATGGAAGCCACGGAAAGCAATTCCAGAGCCGTGCGGATCCTGGCGTATAATCAGTTGGAGATCAGTCAGCAGTCGGTTCTTCAGATGAAGTTGGCGGACAAAGAAGTGCAGCAGGCCTTTGATAGTTTAAAACCGGCGGTTGTCCGAGAGATGATCCGTGAAGGGATCAATCCTTTGCATATGCAGATGAGTGAATTAAATGAGCAGGCAAAACAGATTCGGGCACAAATCGGTGGTGAAGATGACCTGACAAAATTCAGCGAATATTTGTGGAAACTGGAGCGAAGAAACGACATGACCCCTGCGGAGCGGGATTCTTTTATCGGTATTTACCGGCTGATCCATCAGGTAGAGGCAGGTGACGGGGCTGCGATCGGCGCTCTGGTAGAACAGGGAGCGCCGCTGACTATGGGCAATCTGCTTCGCGCCGTGCGCAGCGAGAAGAAAAGCGGTATGGATTACGAGGTGGATGACCACTTTGGTGGTGTGGAAGGAACGATCAAAGGGGTTTCCATTACAGATCAGATCAATGCCGCTTATCAAACCCGGTGTGTGCAGGAAATACAAAAGATTGCGAAGGAACCGGAACAGTTTTATGACTTGCTTTCAAACGATCATTGGATGGATCTGACCCCGGAGCAATTGTTGCAAAAAATGCAGGAGATACCGGTGAACACGGAAATGGAGATCGCCTATAAAGAGGAATTTCTAAATGATTTGCGGGAAGCGGCGGCGGCACCTGAAACCGTATATGAGATGTTAGAGAAGTATGAAGTGTCGGCAACCGTAAATCATGTGCTGGCAATGCAGCAGATGATGGCAAATCCCAACGATGCATTGCGCCGGTTTTTTGGTTTGACAGATCAGATCGAATCCGCATATGAGCAATATGCACAAGGTCAGGGAACGGATGACCAAAAAGCAGAATTAATGTCAGAGATCGCAGAGATAAAAGAAAGGCTTCTCCACAGACTGGGGGAACAGATCCAGACTCCGGAGGAACTTGCGAAAGCGCAGGAAACATTGGCAGAAGTGGCAGCGCATTGTGGACAGACGGTGATCCGCGAGGGTATGACCAGACTGGATGTGCGTCAGTTTCAGATGATGAGCGCGCAGCTCCATTTGTGTGGCGAAATGGTAAAAGAAGAGCGTTATCAGATACCGGTCCTTACCAGCGATGGGGCGGTAGGTGTTCAATTACAGATTGTTCGCGGAGAAAAAAAGGGCAGCGTGCGCATTACCATGGCAGATTCCGCTTATGGAAATGTGGCAGCAGAATTTCGCGCAGAGGAACATGGGATCAGAGGCTATGTGGCATCCGATTCCAGAGAAGCGACGGATCGTTTGCAGCGGGAATTGCCCCGTGTGGAGGAATTACTTCACGCATTGACCGGCGAGGATGCGGAACATGATGTGCGGGTGATCTTCAGTGAGCATTTAGATCTTGTACATTTTGAATTATCCGGTAAAAAAAGCAGAGAACCGGAAAATGAAGCGGTTCGCCGGATGCAAACGAAAGAACTCTACGGGATAGCGGAAAAAATGATCCTGTTTTTCCATGAGGGACTTACGAAAGAGGCAGAAGGAGCCGATATTTCATAGTAGATAAAAGATGACCGGTGACAGGGAGCGTTATCGGTATAAGATCGCAGGGAAGCGCACAAGAAAACACACGAGGTGCGAAAATGAAAGTAAACCAAAATATATCAGCAGTTATCTCCAATGCACATCTTCATCGGACAGAAAATAAACTGACCGCCTCCATCGAGCGGTTATCATCCGGATATAAGATCAATAAGGCAAAGGATAGCCCGGCGGGCATGGCGATCAGTAATAAAATGCGTGCACAGATCATGGCTTTGGATCAGTCCAGCAGAAATGCTGCGGATGGAACCAGCGTCATGCAGACCGCAGATGGAGCCTTAAGTGAGACTCATGCGATGCTTCAGCGTATTCGGGAACTGGCGGTGCAGGCGGCCACAGACACAATGACCGTATCCGATAAAGATGCTTGCCAAAAAGAAATTGAGGCATTGCAGCAGGAGATCGACCGTATTGCAACAGACACGGAATTCAATGGCAAACGGATCTTAGACGGCTCACAGGATTATCGTGTATATCCCAGTAAAGGTGGAGAATTGGCAGGTACTTACATCCGTAATTTCCAGACTTCGGACGAAGTAACTGCAGAGAATTATAAATTCAAGGTCACAGAACTGCCGAAGCAGGCAACTACCGATATTAAAGTGACAGCCGCTGATGGCAGTGTTGAGATCAACGGATGCACGGCAGAGATTCTGGCGACTGATACAGCCGATGAAATCTTTGCAAAACTGAAAGAGGCCGGAGAAGAGGCGGGTGTAAAGGTAGAAAAAAACGGAGCGGATTACAAGTTAACCACTTACGAATACGGAAAAAGCGCAAAGATTTCCGCTACTGTATTCGGAGGTGCAGAGATCACGGCAGACGGTCAGGATGCGGCCATCACATTGATCCGTGATACAGATGTAAAGGGACAGGTGAATGGAAATGATGTCCTTTATGGGGAAGGTTTTTCCAGAACGGCAACTTATCTCTCCGATGGAAAGAAAGTGACGATCCGTGATCTGGACGGATTCGAGATGATCTTTGAGATCGATCCGGAGATGGACACCGGAAAGGTGATGGAGAATGACTTGAAAGTCGGTAAAAACCCGGAGATCGATCTGGAGATGACAGACATCGGTAGTATGACCTTGCAGATCGGTACGCATGAAAATCAGGTGGTAGACGTGCGGATTCCTGCCGTTACCTGTGAGGCATTATATATTGATGATCTGAATGTTGTGCGAAAAGGCGGTGCAGATAAAGCGCTGGCCGCATTGGATGATGCCATCGCACAGGTCAGTGCCGTGCGTTCCCGTATCGGAGCATATCAGAACCGTCTGGATTATGCCGTAAGCAGTCTGGATGGAACCGAAGAGAACATGGAAGCTGCGATTTCGCGTATCATGGATACGGATATGGCAGAGGAAATGTCTACCTATTCAAATATGAATGTGCTTGATCAGGCAGCGATTTCTGTACTTACACAGGCAAACGACATGCCCCAGCAGGTATTGCAGTTGTTACAGTAGGATGTAAAATAGAAAAAGACGGGAGTTTCGGAGACATATCGTATGACAGATGAAAAGAAAAAAGAGTTTACACGCAGGCTTTCCCTGTGTAACGCCAGCGAAATGATCGTCATTGAGTATGATATCTTTTTTGCATATCTGGATGATGCATTAGAGGCATTTGAGGTGGGCGGAGAGCCTTTCAAGCAGGCGATCCGACATGCGGATGCTGTGTTGCAGCGCTTGCAGGACGCGTTGGATTTTAAATATGAACTGGCGGGGCAGTTGTATCCATTATACAATTACAGCCGGCGGCAGCTTGCACTTGCTCAGGCAACCCATAAGAAAAAAATGATCTCAAATGCGCGAAATGTAATGAATAAGTTATATGATGCATTTGTGAAGATCGCAGCAGAAGATACCTCTGAACCTGTGATGCACAATGCGCAGGCGGTATATGCCGGGTATACTTATGGCAAACACTCCTTGAATGAGCAGACGGTTGACGTATCTCGGCAGTCCCGTGGATTTTTGGCATAGGTAAATTTTGAACATAAAAATATGATGAGTGGTATCTGCCGACTCCGTTGCAAGGGCAAAAGTCGCTGGCAGATACCACTCATTTTTGGTCTTTTCGTATTTTTTAGTAACAATTTTATACGATCGTTCTTATGTTGCATGTTTATTGATATTCTTTTACGGAGTTTAGTAAAAAACGGTATCGTAACTGTGCAGAATTGAGTTGATAGATATATGCATCGATCAGGTCCGGTTCTGTTACATTTGAAAAAGCAGCATAAACATGATCCAGTTCTTTTTTGGTGCGTTCCAGATCGTCCAACAGGACGGTATAGGCCGCATCTTTTTTCGTTTGTGGCTGGTGAAATAAATGAAGCATTTCATCACGTCCTTCTCTTTTTTTTCATTATAGGCAGAAGGCTGACAACTTATGCATGATTAGGCATATTTTACAAAAATCGGAGTAAATTGGTACAAAACAGACAGGGAGAAAAGGATGCAAACAACAACAGGGATGCTCCTGATCGTAGCGGCATGTGTGCTGGTGCTGCTGATCGGTGTATTACGGCGGAAAGCCGCATTTTTACTGCATTTTTTTGTACGAATGCTGGTGGGAGGAGTGGCAATTTATGTGACAAACGGATGTCTGGCGTCGGCAGGGATCGGTCTTGGAGTAGGACTGAATCTTTGGAGTCTATGTACAGTCGGATGCCTTGGAACCGGGGGATTTGGGCTGCTTTATGCAATTTTATTGTACATGAACCTGTAGTATCGCGAAAAATTTAATTTTCGTGATACTACATGGACAAAAAGAAAGGAATTTTCTATAATCTCCCTACAACTTCGAAAAGAAAAAGGGGGTGTTTTTGATACAGGCGCGAGTAGCGATCCTTGACACTGAGATTGGGCATGGACTTAGCACTTATCTGCTTCACCATCCCTTGGGACTAACACCTGTCCTCTGTAAAAACTGGGAAGAACTTCGCGCTTCCAAAGGAGATCTGGCACTGGTGGGAAGTGCTTATTGGCAGGATGAGGAGGTCGCCCGGACAAAAAAAGAAGGCATCGCAGTCCTTCAGATGGATGAAGCGCATCTGACCCCCTACCAGCCGGCTGACCAGTTGGTACGATCCATATATCAAGAGGTGTTGGAGCAGAACATTCATTTGCCGGGAGCGATCACTGCATTGCATGAAAAAGAAGTAGTAGCGATCTGTTCCCCTCATGGATATGATCTGCAGACAGGGTTTGCAGTGGTGTATAGCCTCATACGGGCAGAAACTGTTCGGACATTATGTTTGGACTTTACCTATTACAACGGATTTTACGATGAAGGGCAGGAAGATGTGGGAGATCTTTTTTATGAGGCCCATAAGCAGCATGCATCAATGCATGAGGTCTTACATGCAATGATACAGCAGTTTGGACCGCTGGACTATGTACCACCGGTCCATACACAAATGGATCTGGAAGATTTAACGGGAGAAGACATTACAGGGCTGTTGCAGCGTATTCTGCAGGAAAGTGAATACAAACTGATCGTGCTTAATCTGCCGATCAGACCAAAATTCCTTCGGGCGGTGTACGGCTGCTGCAGCCGGATGTACAGTCTCCAGCGGGAGGGCAGTCTGTATGAAAGAGCACAGAACCGACTGTTGGAAGACTTGCGATCGGAGTGTGGACAAGAGGAACTGTCCGGTCTGCAGGTTGTTCCCATGCCGGCGATCGGCGGAAGTTTTTCTATGGATCCATCCTTGTATGAGGCGTTATTATTTGGTGAAATGGCTTCTTTTGTCAGGCAGTTGTTAGAGGAATAAGTGGAAAAAGGAAGCAAAAAAGTATGTGTGGGAGAGGGGAGAATCGGCATCAAAACAGATTATGCAGAAGAAATAAGAAGGCATGTGTTAGCACAAATGGATGTTTCACGGGAAATGCCGGATGAAGAGATTTGGGAACTGATCGATGAAGTTATCGCTCAGTCCCGTCAATGCCGCCCGTCACTCAGAGAGCGGGAAGCGGCAAGAGAGCAGGTGTTCCATGCGCTTCGTGGACTGGATGTCTTACAGGAATTGATCGAAGATGAACAGATCACAGAAATCATGGTAAACGGTCATGAACAGGTCTTTTATGAAAAAAGCGGGCAGTTATTCCGGTGGGACAAGCAGTTTTCTTCCAAGGAAAAACTGGAAGATGTCATACAGTCCATTGTGGCAGCCGGAAACCGAATGGTCAATGAGGCGGCTCCCATCGTGGATACCAGACTTCGGGACGGATCCCGTGTAAATATCGTATTAGCGCCGATTGCCATCGATGGCTCAGTCATAACGATCCGAAAGTTTCCAAAGAAACCCATGCAGATGGAAGATCTGCTGGCATTTGGTTCCATGTCAAAGGAAATGGCGGAGGATCTGCGGGATTTAGTCCGGGCCGGATATAACATGTTTGTTTCCGGAGGAACAGGATCCGGGAAAACCACCGCTTTGAACGCGTTATCCGGATTTATTCCCTGTACAGAGCGGGTCATAACCATCGAAGACTCCGCCGAACTGCAGTTGACAGGAATCGCAAATCTCGTAAGATTGGAAAGCAGGATAGCAAATCTTGAAAATGTGTCCCAGATATCGATCCGGCAACTGATTAAAACAGCGCTTCGCATGCGGCCGGACCGGATCATTGTCGGCGAGTGCCGTGGTGCGGAGGCGCTGGATATGCTGCAAGCGATGAATACGGGACATGATGGTTCCCTAAGTACCGGCCATGCAAATTCCTGCAGAGACATGTTACGGCGGCTGGAGACAATGGTTCTTATGGGTATGGAATTACCGGTCAGCGCCATTCGTTCTCAGATCGCTTCGGGTATCGATATACTGATCCATCTGGGAAGACTGCGGGATCGGAGCAGAAAAGTACTGGATATCATGGAGATCGATGATATGCAGCAAGGGGAGATACAGTTGCATCCGCTGTATCATTTTGTAGAGACCGGAGAAAAAGAGGGAAGGATCACCGGGGAATGGCAAAAGGTCGGAGTACTGAAAAACCGGGAGAAATTAGCGGCGGCAGGATTGGAGGGACACCATGCATGATTATCATGTTTATCATTACACGTTTCAAGAGTATGTGCGATATCTGTTTGAGGCGGCGGCGTTGATCTTATTGGTTAGTTATCTCTTTTATCATTCCATCTTCGCGGTCATATTGATCGTTCCATTCTACCCAATCTATTTGAAAATAACCGCAAAGCGGCTCTTGCAAAGGCAAAAACAGGAGTTATGCTGCCAGTTTAAAGAGACCATCGCATCTGTAGCAGCAGCCTTAAACGCCGGATATTCGGTAGAGAATGCCTGGCGGGAAGCAAAGGTGGAAATGACGCAATTGTATGGAGAAAAGGCTTTGATGGTACAGGAACTTCAGTATCTGTTAGCGCATTTGTCGTTGAACATTCCGTTAGAGGATCTGTTATACGATTTCGCAAGGCGCAGCGATATGGAAGATGTAAGCAGTTTTTGTGAGGTGTTTTTCTTTGCCAAGCGAAGTGGCGGTGATTTTATTGGGATCATCCGTGCAACGACCCAGCGGATCGGACAAAAGATCGAATTGCAGAATGAACTGGCAGCAGACCTTGCATCCAGACGGTTGGAAAGTCAGATCATGAATGTGGTGCCCCTTGTGATCCTGTTGTATTTAAATGTAACATCTCCGGGCTATTTTGACATTTTATATGGGAATTTTTCAGGTATCTGCATCATGAGTGTCTGCCTGATGGTTTATCTGGCGGCTTACGCCTTATCGGAACAATTACTGCGGCAGAGCCTGACAATCGGATGATAATTGGAGAGATGAGATGTATTTATGTATAGCGGCAGCAGTCATCGGGTTGCTGGCTGATGTAGTCTGCGTGAGGAAAGGCAGGCAAAAAGAGTGGGGGCTATATGCTTTGATCCTTGTAGTCAGCGGAATTCTGGGCATACTGATTTGCGTGGAAGATGGCTCCTATGATACAAAACAAAGGCAGGATGTGATCGAAAGACCCACGCCCGGAAGCGGTGACATAGAAAAAACATATGTATTATCAGTGGAAGATCTGGAAATCAAGGAACCTTACAGGGTTACAATTGAAAATCGGCATCTTACAAAGGTGGAGTTGGAAGAACTGTTCGAACAGGCTGTGCAGGAATTGGAGCAGGCCTTCTTAGGGGAAAACGAGTCTTTTGACCGGATCACGCAAAAGGTTTTCTTAGTTACCGATGTTTTGGATGGGCGCGTAGAAGTAAACTGGCGGTTTGACAACTATCAGACAGTGAATCTGGAGGGAGAACTTCAACAGGAAGCGCTGACAGAAGAGGGGACGATGGTTCAGGTGACCGCCACTTTATCTTATGAGGATATTCAGGTGGAGCATCAGTTTTCCATGATGGTCTATCCGTCTCCCAAAACAGAGACCGAACGGTTTTATGAAAGGCTGGAACGGGACTTGCAGATAAAAAATGAGAGCACAGATGAGCAGTTTCAGTTACCGGAAGAAGTGGCGGGGCATGCATTGATCTGGAAAAAACAGAAGCAGAAAAAACCATATACGATCTTGCTTTTGGGTCTGTGTGCAATGGCGGGTGTTGCCATCGGCAGGAAAGAGGATCAGCGTAAGGCAAAGGCCGCACGTGATGAACAGTTACTGGCAGAGTATCCGCAGATGCTCAGTCAGATGGAACTGCTACTGGGAGCAGGAATGACGGTGAGCAATGCATGGGAGCGGATCGTAGTCAGTTATGAAAACAGGCGTGCCTCCATGAAAGAACCGACACCACCCATGCCCGTCTATGAGGAAATGCGTGTGACCTATCATCAGATGAAGGATGGTGTGGGAGAACGAAAGGCTTATGAAGCCTTTGGAGAACGTATTGGCCTGCAAGCCTATCGGAGACTGTCAACGCTGCTTGTGCAAAATTTAAGAAAAGGCACTGCCGGGTTGTGTAAATTATTGGAAAAAGAAATGAGAGATGCCTTCGAGGCCCAGGAAAGTTATGCAAAAAAGAAGGGCGAGGAGTTACAGACAAAACTGCTCTTGCCAATGATGCTCATGCTGGGACTTGTTATAGTGATCATTATGATACCTGCCATCGCAGGATTTCAAGTATGAGGAGGTTAGATACAAATGCAAAAAATAGATATGTGGATGATCAGAGCCGGAATACACTGTCAGAAGGTAATACGAACCTTAAGAAGCAATGAAGGGATCGGAACAGTAGAAATGATACTTATTCTGGTAGTGTTGATTGGTCTTGTATTGATCTTTAAGGAAAAATTAACGACACTTGTGGATGATATTTTCAAGACAATCGATTCGAAAAGTAAAAGTGTTTAGAAAAACTGCAGGGGGAAGCATTACGGTATTTGCCAGTTTGTCGTTGCTTCTGGTGGCGTCCTTTTTGCTGGTTTTATTGGAAGCGGCACGCGTAAAGGGATTGGAGGCTTATGTATCCATGCAGTCAATCAACGCAATGGAATCGGTGTTTTCTGAATATGAGCGGGAGTTGTTTGATAGATATGGTATTTTCTTGCTGGATGGGGGTTATGGAAGCGGTACATTGCAGATCTCACAGATCAACGGAAGATTACAGGCGATGGCACAGCAAAATACAAGGCCCTTCGTTCCTTCCATGGAATGGAAACCCACGCAGAATTTCTATCAGATGGATGTGACGGATGCCTCCGTCAGCGGTTATCTGTTAGCAACGGATCATGACGGAGCACCCTTTCGTGCAATGGCTGCTGCCTCTGTGAAAGCCCGATTTGGAGCATCCATGCTGCAGACAT
Source organism: uncultured bacterium (assembly GCA_945871045.1). Lineage (GTDB taxonomy): Bacteria > Bacillota > Clostridia > Lachnospirales > Lachnospiraceae > W0P33-017. Next base: position 7,763 of record CAMBUC010000006.1, on the reverse strand, counting down.
TATATAATGGTCTGTCATCATCCGAACATGCGATGGAGGATGCGAACCAAAGCAGGTCTGCCCTGGATGCTGCACAGGAAAATATACGTGCAGCCCGGGAGAAACAAGCAGAGGAAGCAGAGGGGTCTGAGGATACAGAACCACAGGAAGCAGTAGCGATAAGCGTGGAAAATCCCATGGATATCGTAAAAGCATTTCAGGAAGCGGATATTTTGACGTTGGTTTTACCTTCGGGATGCGTTGTGTCAACAAAAGAGATCAGGGGCAGGCAGATGTTGGAGGACCGCACACTGTTACAGGGAAATGAGGACTGGCAGACCTCTGCTGACTGGAGCGAGTCCGTCCTGTTTCAGAAGTTTTTGCAGGAACATTTTTCCTGTTTTACATCCGACCGATCCGGCGGAGGAACACTGGATTATGAATTGGAGTATATCCATGCAGGGAAAAGCAGTGATCGGGAGAATTTAAAGAGTGTGGTTTTACAGCTCCTTCTCCTTAGGGAAGGCGCGAATTATCTTTATTTGCAGACAGATGCAGCAAAACAGCAGGAGGCGTACAGCGTAGCAACTGCGATAGCGGCTTCCTTTGGGATCGCGCCGGCAGCCCCTCTCATCGCGCAGGGGATACTGGCTGCGTGGGCATATGCAGAGAGTATTCTGGATGTGCGGACACTTTTATCCGGTGGCAGGATCTCGTGGATGAAAACCAGTTCCGGTTGGACCAGCAGTTTATCCGGAATCGGTGGCCTGTTGTCTGGAAATATGAGGGCAAAAGAGCAGCCCAATGGAGAATGCTATCAGGATTATCTGCAGAAATTGCTTTGGCTGCACGGGAAACGTTCCTTAAATTATCGCACCATGGACCTGATGGAGATGTACGGAGAGCAGTGTGGGCGTACCATTCGAATGGATGCAATGGTGTTGACGCTGCGTGCAGATTTCATTTATGAATCGGAAGCCTTATTTTTTAAGATCGTGAATATCGAATCACTGTCCGGTGACCGTTGGGAATTGCCGGAATCTGTTTTATACAGTTACTTTTTGTAAGGAGAGGGTATGTATCATAAGATGCCTCTGTTAACATGCATGATCATTGCGAAACCTAGTCAAAAAACGCACAACCAAGGGTCTACGGATCAAATCGATACCCGATTTTCCCAATTAACATACAGTTTCTGTCCTGTTGCAGCTCTCTTCTCAAAGCATCGGATGAAAGAATTTAAAAAAGAGGCATCTTATGATACATATCCGCCGGATGAGAAATCCGTGGGCACAAGGGGTTCGATGACGCTTGAAATGGCGGTGGTCTTACCTCTTATGGTCTCCTTTCTGGTGTTCTTTTTGTTTTTATTTCGGATGTTATGGGTGCAGGAAAGCATGGAGGAGGCGCTTATCTTTGCATCCAGAACGGTGGCGGTCAGTTGTTTTACGGAATCCAGGGAGCAGGAAAAGCCGCAGGCAGAACAATTAGCCGAGGCGGAACTCTCCTTTCGGAAGGGTCTGAAGGAATGTGGCTGTCCGGTTGTCTTTATTCAAGGGGAAGCCCGTGGCATTTCGTTGCTTTCCTCGGAATTTTCGGGTGACGAGGTGATCATACGTGCGGCATATGAAATGCGAATGCCCTGTGTGCTATTCGGTGATCTCCGGTTTTCTTTTGTGCAGAGTGTACAGAGCAGGAAATGGATCGGAAATATCTCACTGGAGCAAAGCGATTCCGATACAGATCAATGGGTTTATATCACAACCTATGGGACTGTTTATCATGGAAAGCGGGACTGCCGGTATCTGGATCTTAGCATCCGGGCGGTCAATCGGCATGCGTTACTTACGCTTCGCAATAAGGATGGAAAGATCTATCGCATGTGTGGGACTTGCGGGAAATCAAAGCAGGGGACGGTTTACGTGACGGATTATGGAACACATTACCACAGCAGTCTTTCCTGCAGTGGACTAAAACGCACGATCTATATGGTGAAATTATCGCAGACAGGGGGAAGAAAACCATGCAGCAAATGTGGAATCAGGCAGTCGTAATAGGGATGTTAACATTGTGTACGGCACAGGATATTCAAAAAAAGGAGATTCGGTTAAATCTTGTGCTTTTTTGTGGTATTTTAGGGGTCTTCTTTCATATGATCTGGAGATTGGAATCCATCGAGAATGTGATACTGGGCATGTCGGTGGGAGTGACGCTGCTGGTTGTCAGTTTACTGACCAGAGGCATGATCGGAATGGGGGATGCCCTGCTGCTCATCGTGACAGGTATCTATCTGGGCTTGGAACAGAATTTGAAATTATTGCTTGGCGGCTTGTTCTTGTGCGGGATGTGGGCGCTTGTGGTGTTGCTTTTACGGAAAAAGAGCAGAAAGGATAGTATTCCCTTTGTGCCGTTTTTGTTAGCGGCATATATGGGTATGCTTGCAAACCTGTTATGAAACGTGGACATAAATATAGGAAAGATATTTGGTTACAGGGAAGTTATACGGTAGAGGCTACGCTGCTGGTGCCCATACTATTGTTTGCCATTATGAAAGGCTTGTTGCTGGGGATCGATTGTTATCAGGATGTGCGCGGTTCATCGTCAAATGTGGAACTGTTGGAGGAGGTAGTGCCCACAGAGCAAATATGGAAGTGGCAGATGGTTCAGAAGGGGTGTGAAATGATATATGAACATACAATATCAGAGAAATCTGAAAAATAGTTATATGGTAGTGGTAGAGACCGGACAAAGGCTGAATATGGATGGCCAATTAGCAGAGAAAATGATACAGAGGCAAAAAATCCACGGACTTTTGTATTGGGTGACCATGGAGCACGAGGGGGATCTGACATTTTGGTATCAGATCACGGGACTGCAGAGTTTGTCAGATTGGTTGAGCTACCATTCGTTGGATCATAAACTGTTGTTCCATTTGATCGCCGGACTATTTGCCCTACAGGAACAAATACCAAGATATTATCTGCGGTCGGAGCATCTTCTATTGCAGATGGAGCAGATTTTTTTCGATGCTTCCAAAGAACAATTTTCTTTTTGTTATGAACCTTTGTGGAATAAGGATATCAGGTGTTCGTTACAGGAACTGATGGAGCAGCTGCTTCCAAAGATCGATCATTCAGATAAGAAAGCGGTGCAGTTGGGTTATGGTTTATATGAAAAATGTCAGGAAGAAAATGCAGACATCTGGTCTTATCTGCGGGAACAGACTGCAAAGAGGGATCCCGAAGAGCCGAGATCATTGGAAGATCCGCCCATGGAAACGCTGGAAGAAGTGTCCGCTGAAACGGGCGATGAAGAAAAAAAGATCGTTTTGTTATCAGAAAAGATCGATTTTTTCAGGAGTCGTATGGAACCGGTATTCATGCGGTTACGCAAACATGATAAGAAAAAGAAGACTGTACAGTCGGCCGTATATTCCTTTGAACCGGAAGAGGAGATTCCTGTATGTGAAAACCCCACCGTTTTTTTAGGCGGCCATGCAGCGGCGGAGGGAAAACTTCTTTACAGGGGTGTTGGAAAAGAGCAGAGTTTTTTGATGGAAGGGGATATCTTTTTGGTGGGAAATCGTAATGCTCAGGCAAACGGTCAGATTGAGGCACCCGGAATCAGCCGCAGTCATGCGCGCATTACAAGAGAGGGAGAGCAGTACTATATTGAGGATCTGAATTCCAGAAACGGCACTTTTTTAAACGGAGAATTGCTTGCTTATAAGCAGAAAAAGCAGTTGAAAGCAGGCGATAGAGTGCGGTTTGCCAGAGAGGAGTATGAATTTTATTAGAGTGAAAAAGGTTTGTTGACACCGCTTGTCGCGAGTGTTATGGTTTTCCTATGAATGAACGAAATGAACAAACAAAAAAATGGTTGAATGTCAATGTACTCCTTATGGGTGTAAATATTCTGGTATGGCTGTTCTTGTGTATGAAAGGAGATACAAGGAATGCCCAATTCATGTTTATCCATGGAGCCATGTATCCAACCGATGTGTTAAACGGAGAATGGTATCGCCTGTTTTCAGCGATGTTTTTACACTTTGGGGCAGAACATCTGATCAGTAATATGTTTATGCAGTATTTTCTGGGAGATATGCTGCTGCGTGCCCTTTGCCAGTGGAAATTTGCGGTGATCTATCTCTTTGCGGGGATCGGTGGAAATATTACTTCCCTGATCATGATGATTTGGACGGGGGATTATGCGGTGGCAGCAGGCGCTTCCGGAGCGATTTATGGAATCATTGGGGCCCTTTTGTGGGTCGTTTTACGAAACGGTGGGAGGTTTGAATCCATCAGTGTTCCGCGGATGCTTTTGGCAACCGTTCTTTATATCAGTTATGGATTTACCACCGAGGGAGTAGATGCCTGGGCACATTTAGGAGGCGCCGTGGCAGGCTTTTTGGCTGCGATCATTTTATACCGTAAGAACATTCCTATCGCAGTTGAAGAATGGGATAATGTTTAAAGTTGACAGATATAATTTAAAATCAGCATTGAGTTTTACGATCAGATTGACTATACTAAAAAGTAGTGCCGGAGTACTTCACGCAGAAGGCTTTTGGCAAACGACCCATTTCTTAGTTTCAAAAAAGGAAAACAAACGATGAAGGTAAATATTTATTATGGTGGCAGAGGGATCCTTGATGATCCCACACTCTATGTCCTTGATAAAATGGAAGAAGTGCTGGTGGAGTTGCGTGTAAATGTAGAGCGATACAATATCTATGAGCACAAGAGCAGTATTTCCACCCTGCCGCAGACGATGAAAGACGCGGATGGCATTATTCTGGCGACCACGGTAGAGTGGCTGGGAATTGGCGGATATATGCAGCAGTTTTTGGATGCCTGCTGGCTGTATGGAGATAAAGAAAAGATCTCACATACATATATGCAGCCGATCGTTATGTCCACGACTTACGGTGAACGCGAAGGAGAAATGAACCTGATGAATGCGTGGGAAACGCTGGGTGGATTGCCGTGTAACGGCTTGTGTGGATATGTGGAAGATCTTGTGAGTTTTCAGTTAAATAAGGATTATTCGCTGATCATAGAGAAAAAGGCAGAAAATCTGTATCGCACGATCTCCCAGAAGATGAAGAGCCTTCCGACAAGTAATCAGGCGGTTACACAGACTGTTCTTCGTACACCCCAGATGGAGTTGACCCCTCAGGAGAGCGAGCAGCTTTCTCAGTATGTGGCGGATGACAGTTATGTCAAGCAGCAAAAAGAGGATATTGAGCAGTTGGCAGAACGGTTTCGTGGAATGATGAAGCAGACCACGGAGGATGACGGGGTTGCTTATGTGATTGATTTCGAGTCGCATTTTTCAGGAAGTTCGGATGTAGATGCGAACTATCTCTTTATTATAGAAGGAAAAAAGAAGCCGCTGTGTGTGCAGGTACATAACGGGGAACTTATCTGTCATTATGGGCAGCAGGAGCATACCGATGTGTATGTAAAGTTGACGCCGGAAGTGTTGGAATCCATCATTCAGGGAAGAATGACGTTCCAGCGGTCATTTATGACTGGGGAAATGACAGCGAAAGGCAATTTTAAGACCTTAAGACAGTTAGATGAACTGTTTAAATTCTAATAAAGGAGAGAGGACATGAGAGACGAGAATTGTATTTTTTGTAAGATTGTGGCAGGGGAGATCCCTTCCCGCACGTTATTCGAGGATGAGGATTTTAAGGTGATGTTAGATGTGGGTCCGGCTGCAAAAGGACATGCACTGATCGTTCCAAAGGCGCATTACACCGATATTTACGAACTGCCTTCAGAACTTGCAGGAGAAGCGATGAAACTGGCAAAACGCATGGCTACACATATGACGACGGTATTGGGCTGTGATGGATTTAATATTCTTCAGAACAACGGAGTGGAGGCAGGTCAGACCGTCTTCCATTACCATATGCACCTGATTCCCCGTTATAAGGATGGCAACGAAATGATCCTTTGGAAGGCAAATCAGTTCAGTGATGCGGAAATGGACGAGTTAGCAGAAAAATTAAAGGTATAATATATACGAATAAAAAAGGTTCTCTCTGAAGTGGGAGAACCTTTCTTTTTTAGAAGACCTATTATTTTGCGACTTCATTGATCAGATTGACGATCAGATCGATGGAATCCATCTCGTTGCTGTTTTTCATCGCAAGAATATATGTTTCACGATTATCATACAACTTCTGAACCGCATCTAAAAGTGTAGTGGGGGTAAGATTTTCCTCCATAAGAACTGCGGAAAATCCCTGTTTTTCAAAAGATGCTGCATTTAAGATCTGATCTCCACGACTGGCAGCAGCGGAAAGCGGGATCAAAAGATTCGGCTTATTCAGTGCCAGAAGTTCACAGATCGAATTGGCGCCTGCACGGGAAACGACAATGTCAGACATCGCAAAAATATCACGCAGTTCCTTGCCGATATATTCCATCTGATGATAACCGTTTGTAGCCGCAAGTGTTGGCTCCAGATGGCCCTTTCCACACATGTGGATCACCTGAAACTGTTTTAACAGGGTGGGGAGCGCTTCGCGAATGACGTTATTGATCACAACCGAACCGCTGCTTCCGCCAATGACGAACAGCACCGGGCGGCTTTCATCAAAGCCACACAACTGACGGGCAGCGGCGGCATCGCCACTCAACAGTTCCCTACGGATGGGAGAACCGGTGAGCACTGCTTTTTCAGCGGGCAGATATTTCATTGTTTCCGGAAAGTTACAGCAAACTTTTGTGGCGCCGGGAATCGCGATCTTGTTGGCAAGACCCGGAGTCAGATCAGATTCATGGATGATCGCCGGGACGCGGCAGAATTTCGCTGCCAAAACCACCGGAACGGAAACAAAACCGCCTTTGGAGAAGATGACATTTGGTTTCAATTTATGTATGAGATGGATCGCTTGGCCAAGTCCCTTTAATACTTTGAAGGGATCAGAAAAGTTCTTCGGGTCAAAATAGCGGCGTAATTTGCCGGAAGAAATGCCATAATATGGGATATTTTGTGCTTCGATCAGTTCTTTTTCCATCCCATTATAAGAGCCGACGTAAGAAATCTCATAACCTGCCTCCTTCAGATGGGGGAGCAGGGCAATATTCGGTGTCACATGACCGGCAGTTCCACCGCCGGTAAGTAATATTTTTTTCATGGGAAAACAAAGCCCTCCTTTGTTTTTACAACTTGTTTGTGTTGCAATTACACATAATTATCTTTATGCGCCTAACACCTATCATATACAAGGATTTCAAAATGTCAAGTAAAAACCCCGTGTCGAAAGATGCGGTCAAAAGTGCTGGCATTCAAATCCATGCCGCGCTATTATTATATAGAAAGAACGTGGCCGCTGATGATCCATCCGTTGTTTGGGACAACCCTTTGAAGGAAGAAACAGGCGGTCGCGGAGAAAAGGAGGGAAAGAATTTGGAGGGACGTATTCTGGAATTTTTTGTGGCGCAATGGAATCTGATCTTGCTTGGCGGCATGGCTATCTTGATCCTGCTGTCAGTTCTGCAGACCGCAAAAATGAGCAGGACAAACCGCCAGCTCAAATACCTTACAGAGAAACTGGCGGGCTACTTAAAAGCAGTGCTGGAAGACGAGACAGAGGATGCTTTGGAGGAGCAGGAACAGCAGGCAGAGGAGCCTTTCGTTTCACGCCAGGAAAAAGACATGAGAGAAGCATTGGAACTGCAAAAACAACAGAAGAAAATGAAGGATGCACAGTTGTTTGATGCAGTATTATCAGAAATCTATCCATAAAAAGGACAAACGCACAGATT
>CAMBUC010000005.1 GCA_945871045.1 uncultured bacterium | reverse complement strand
ATGCAAAAAGACGGAATTATTGAGTACAGCAAGAATCAATTTTTATTAAAAGATAACTTGATGTTTCAATAGAGAGTATGAGTGATTCATTGTATGTTTTCTGATGATCTATTTTATCAAAAAAATACTTTTAAGTGTCCTTCAAAAATCTCTCAAGATGTTATATATCAATATGTTATACCTTTCCAATACATGGGAGTCATAACTTCTGCAATCTCTGGCAGAGTGACATCCCGCAAGGCCCATCGTTTGAACTCCTCAAAACCAGTACGGTCTACAATGTAGCCAATATGCTCTTTTCCGCCGGGGGCATTGGGGTCGATGTACTCCTTCACATAGTCGTAGGTATTGAGAATGATTTTGATAATACCGTCTTCGTCTATAGACGCACGAAACCCTCTCGACCTTGATTGGCCGGGAGGGTCTTTAATGCTTAAAATACAATTTTATCCTTTATCTTTTGTCTCTGCGCCTCAGTTAAGATAGAATTCTCAACATAACAATAATTATCATGGAGAAATTCAACAGTTTTTTTTCTATAGTATTCTGCAGGAATAACCGTATGAGCCGTTCTAAAATCCAATTTTCCATTTTTGAATAGGCAACTCATAAACCTATTGGCACCATCACCTGTAATCAATAACTGGTCAATAAGTATTGTTTCATCTGTTTCGGTTCCAGATAAAGAACATTCAATTTTTTTGATATAAGTTAAAAGGCTTTCAAACGTAAGGCAAAGAACAAGTCTGTCATAGCCTTCAACGTTTGTTTTTATTATTTTATACTCATTCATGACAGACCCTCCTTTTCCACTATTGTTCTACACTAATCAGTTCAATACATTTCTTTATAATTTCATCGGCTTCTTCTTTAGTATCGATAATTCTTGTATTATCCACACCTCCAATTATGTCGCCAAAATGAAATACAGTATCTCTCTGTGATTTATAATAATTATAACAATTTTCTATAAGTCTATTCTTACTTCTGTCCGGAAATGATTCAATTACGACATATCTATTAGGAATCACAGTTTTATCCATTCCAAAACATGAAAATTGTCTTCCTGCATTTCCACCAGCTTCTGATATTAAATATTTGATATGTCCCTCTAAAGCTTTTAACGCTGGAAATGCATACATAGAATAATCTTCACTTTCAACAAAATGAGTCATATTTATAACTGATTGCTTTATCAAACGCTTAATACCATCAGGATAGTTTGATGGCAACCCACGTTCTACTGGATTATATGCATTAGCAACAATGTCTTTCTTTATGCTTATACGATAAGCATTTCCTAATATCTGTTCAACCTGACTATCATCGTATAACTCAACTATTGTAGCAGTTATTATCTGGAATAAACAATTATTTTTTCCTTGCAACAATAAATCAGCTTATCTGGTTTAGTTGAAACTATGTGAGAAATATCCCCATCGGAGTCCTCAATGAGTTCTACAAAGGCATCAAAATCATCTTGCTTAAAATACGGAATTGAAAACCAATTGTCTCCCTTTACAGCAACTTTTTTCTATCAACTAATGCAGCTTTAGCCAATTGGTCAGCTTTCTCATTATAAATAACATTACTATGGCCGGGAACTTTTACAAATTCAACCTCAAGAAAATCTTTAAACTTTAATTCAAAAATGTTTACATACATTTTTCCGACTTTTGAGCTGGCAGTCCACTCTCCAGAAATCCATTTTGACAATCCCTCATAATCATGATAAATCTTTATTTTTTCGTATTCATTTGAAATAGCCCAATCAAGAGCATTTATTACACCAAAAATTTCACCAATTATATTATTACTATCGATGTATTCTGGATTACTTCCATATCCGCAAATATCAGCTTCTGTACCATCAGGCAAAATAAATTGCACTCCATACGAATATCTTTTTAAATCCTTATCAAAGCTGCCATCAGTGAAAGCTACTAAATACCCTTCGCTGTTATCCTTTGCTACCTGTTCAACCCACACATCTCTATCTTCCAAATAAGCTTCTGCCTCTTTCCTTGTGGTAAAGCTTTTAAATTCCGGGCCCGAAAATCCTTTTGTTGCCGTTTAACACTCAGCCCAGTTATCAAATATTCCTGTTTTATGTCCCTTTTTTACAGCGTATACTTTCAAGATAGCTCCTCCTTCCATTATGTGTAGAATATTATATTTTATTTTATTATTATATATTTGTCAATAATATTTTGGATTATTTTATTGTAATATTATATTAGCGAAACATCTAATCCACTGCCAGAAAATTCCCTTATTATCGAGTTGCCGGATTTATTATCAACTTTTTTCCTCTTTCAAAAATCACTTCAAAATCCCTGACATCTAATCCACTCACTCAATTTGCGTTATCTAATCCGAGGTCACAACCTGACACACATTTTCACAGTAGATATGTTTCCATATAAAATAACCGAGCCTTTTCAAGAGTTAGGCTTCTAATCCCAACTTCCGGAAAAGCCCGGAAATGCGACACTTTCTGGCTTTTATTTATCTTTTCTTGACAGCAAAACCACCGTCTCCACATGAACGGTCGCCGGGAACATATCCACACAACGCACGCGATCTACCTGATAGCCTCTTGCCTGAAGCACTTCCAGATCTCTGGCAAGGCTGGTAGGTTTGCAGGAAATATAAACCATACGATCCACGCCGTAATCAATGATCTTTTCCAATGCCTTTGGATGAATACCGTCACGCGGCGGATCCAAAACGATAAAATCCGGTTTTTCCGTGATATCGTCCAATACCTTTAAGACGTCTCCCGCCAAAAACTCGCAATTGCATAATCCGTTCAGTGCTGCATTTTCTTTTGCTGCTTCCACTGCTTCTTCCACGATCTCTACACCGATGACTTTCTTTGCTACCGGCGCCAGGATCTGCGCGATCGTTCCGGTTCCGGAATACAGATCATAAACGACCGCTCCCTCTCCGTTTGCAGCATCCAGTTCGCCCACATAGTTTCTTGCCACATCATACAGCACTTCTGCGCCGAGAGAATTAGTCTGGAAGAAGGAGAAGGGGCTGATCTGAAAGCGAAGCCCTAATAGTTCCTCATAGAAATAACCGACACCATATAAGATGTCTGTTCCCTCATCTTTTACAACGTCCGCCACGCTATCGTTATGCGTATGCAAAATACCGGCAATTGTTCCATCTAACTCCAAGGCAGTCAGTGTCTTTACAAATCCCTCCAACAACACTTCCTCATGAATATACTCACCCTTGATACGCGCCTCTGCATGATGGAATGCGATCGCTACCATATCCGGCGTTCCGTCTGCATTACAAAACGCCTCATCCGGTCTCTGTAACTGGGTCGTGGTAACAAGATCCACCAGGATCTCACCCGTCTTTGCTGCTTTGCGCACCAGCAGATGGCGAAGATATCCCTCATGGGTATTTTTATGGAAATAACTGATGTTTTTTGATGCAAAATACGCTAACGATGCCGTCAGTATCTTTCGGAAATCCTCATCTACGATCTGACAATCGGAAACTGTCACGATATCATAGAAACTGCCTCTCTTATGCATACCGAGCGCCAGGTCTCCATCCTTGCATGTATCTCCGAATGAAAACTCCATCTTATTGCGGTAGGCAAACTGCTTAGGGCTTGCCATCACGCCTTCAAAGATCGCATCAAAATCAGTGCCTGCTGCTTCGATCACCGGTGCTAACAGTTCTTTGATCTGCTTTTCTTTCAGTGCCAACTGGTTTTCATAACTTAAATGCTGATAGGTACATCCACCACATGCTCCGAAATGCTGGCAGGGAATTTCTTCTCCTGTCAGTTCAATGGGTGAGGGCTCCAATACCTCCAAGAGATTTCCCTCGCATTTTCCTTTTCTTGCTTTACTCAGGCGAAACTGCACCTTCTGCCCTTCCAGTGCATTTTTTACGATTACTTTTTTCTCCTCGCCTTCTACCGCGACTACACATTTATTCGGAAAGGACACATGCTCTACCATGCCCTCATAAATCTGCCCTTTTTTCATCATGACTCCTTTTCATATAAAAAGAGCTTCGCCAACCAGCGAAGCTCCCGATGTCGTTCTGCTTTGTTTTACTCTTCTACGAAAGGCTCTTCCGCATCTGCTGCGTCCTCGTCCTTCTTCTCTACAGGCTCTTCTTCCTTTACGTCCTCATCATCGAAAAAGTCTTCCTCAAACTCATCATCCAGATCATCTTCGAAATCCTCTAAATAATCCGGTGCGAAGAAACGATACAGCCCATAAGCCGCAGCCGCCACCACGACAATGATTCCAATGATGGCAAAAATCGTCTTTGCCTTGGGGCCTCTCTTCTCTTCTTCCTCTTTTTTGTTGATCAGTTCTGTTACTTTGCTGATGTTCGTTGAAAGTAAATTCTGTAAATCTTCGATTCTATTCATGCCGCATACTCCTTTTTCTTTTCTGTGTTGTCCGAAACGATCCGGCGGGCCCATTCCAAAGTCTGCCTCAAGCTATCTCTTTTCACGTTTCCGGCGCAAATTTTCTTATAGACTATTCTATCATATTTTATCCAATTAGCCTAGCAAAAATTTGTATTTTAGAGTTTTTTTATATTTCCTTTTCATACTTTTTTCAGTTTGGCAAAACTTGCAAACATTTTCTTTGTTCCAAAGCGGTCGAAATCCACCGTCACCTCAAAATCTCTGCCGCCCGCAACGATGCTAAGAACGGTTCCTTCCCCAAATTTGATATGCTGAACCCGATCTCCCTCATGATAAGATAAGGACATCTGATTCGTTGCTTCCGTGGAAAATACCTTGATCGGCACCGGCGCGGCGGGCTTGCTTCGCAGGATCTGCTTGGCAGTGTTTGCATAGGGAGATGTTTTCTGCTCCTGCACCTGTTTCGGAATACTTTTTCCGGTGGCAACCGTTCCGTTCATCAAATGCATCGGAATCTCCGAAACAAAACGCGACACTTTCGAAAACCTCGTCTCTCCTCGCACCATACGCATCTTCGCACTGGTGATCGTCAACCGTTTCATGGCACGGGTGATTCCAACATAGCACAAACGCCGCTCTTCTTCCATTTCCTCCTCGGAATTGTCACTGATGATCGTCATATAACTGGGGAACAACCCGTCCTCCATACCCGCCAGATACACGTTGGGAAATTCCAGTCCCTTTGCAGAGTGCAAAGTCATAAGCACCACATAATCACTGCCCTCGACGACATCATCGATATCTGCAACCAATGCAACTTCCTCTAAAAATCCGGAAAGTGTAGGCGCTTCCGTGCTTTCCTCATAACTGACTGCCTTACTGATCAATTCATCGATATTTTCGATCCTTGCATCTGCTTCCGGCGTATTTTCCGCCTCCAGTTCACGCACATATCCGGTATCTGCGATGATATTTCGAATCAGTTCCGCTACGCCCAGGAATTTTGCTTTGCTGCGCATCGTCTGAATGAAGGTGACAAAGGGTGTGATCTTTGCTGCACCACGTCCCAAACCGGGGATTTCTTCCGCTATCCGTGCCGCATCATAAAAACTCATTTCCTGTTCATTTGCAAAGGTCTGTACTTTATTGATGGAGGCCGCCCCGATCCCTCGTTTCGGGAGATTGATGATACGCTTGACTGCCAGATCATCCTTCGCATTATCGATCGTCTTTAAATAAGCCAAAATATCCTTGATCTCTTTTCTGGCATAGAAGTTTACGCCACCCACCAGTTTATAGGGAATGTTTTCCTGAATAAAACGCTCTTCAAACATACGGGACTGGGCATTGGTGCGGTATAACACCGCGCTGTCGCTATAACTGCCGCCGGCACGCACCTGCTTTTCGATATCCACCGCTACATAGTCGGCTTCTTCGTAAGCCGTATCAAACTGTTTGAAATGGATCTTTTCACCGGCATCCTGCTCCGTCCACAGTGCCTTTTGTTTTCTTCCGATATTGTGGGCGATCACATGATTTGCTGCATCCAAAATATTCTGCGTACTACGGTAGTTCTGCTCTAACTTAATGACCTTTGCCTGCGGAAAATACTGCTCAAAATTCAATATATTTTTGATATTTGCTCCTCGGAATTTATAGATGGACTGGTCATCATCACCCACCACACAAAGATTTCCGTATTTTCCTGCCAGCAAACGGATCAATTCAAACTGTGCCGTGTTTGTGTCCTGATACTCGTCTACCATAATATATTTGAAGCGCTCCTGATAATAATCCAGCACCTCCAGATCTGCTTTGAACAATTCCACTGTCTTCATGATCAGATCATCAAAGTCCATGGCGTTATTCTTTTTTAAGACTGCCTGATACTCACGGTATACCTGTGCCTGACGCTGTCTCGCATAATCTCCGGTAGCACTCAGTGCAAACTCTGTGGGATCCGTAAGGGTGTCCTTTGCGGAAGATATGACGTTTAAGAACATTTTTTCTTTATAAATCTTTGTGTCGATCTCTAAACTCTTACACACTTCCTTCATGACCTGTTTCTGGTCATCGGCATCGTAGATCGTAAAACTGGTATCAAAACCAATGCGGTCTGCAAAGCGCCGCAAGATCCTTACACAGGTGGAGTGGAAGGTCGTCACCCAGATACTCTCCGAACCGAATCCTACCATCTGATCGATCCGCTCACGCATCTCCGCCGCAGCCTTGTTCGTAAAGGTGATCGCCATGATATTGTAAGGATTGATCCCCATCTCCTCAATCAGATACGCAGTGCGATGTGTAAGCACGCGCGTTTTTCCACTACCTGCACCGGCAATAATCAAAAGAGCGCCCTCCGTAGTCGTCACCGCCTCATATTGTTCTGCATTTAATGTATCATATGTAGCCATAAGATTCTCCCATCATCGAAACAGCCTTTCTGAGACCACTGCTTCGAGCCAAACATTTGTTTTCTTTTTTCATTCTACACGATAGCCCCCGAATCGCGCAAGTGTTATGTGAAGAAAGTTACAGGAACGAGGTGCGCGCGAACAGTCACTTAGGAAATGTGCCCGACTTTGTTTCGCCGAAAAAAATATTGTCATATAGTTTTCAATACTATATAATGAAAGCAAATGATTCGAAAGAGGGCATTGCACATGACGATTGATGACAAAGACCTTTTAAACAGTATTTTAGCCAGCCTGAACCGGGTTGATCACATCAAGCCGGAAGCGATTCCCGATATTGACCTTTATATGGATCAGGTTACCACCTTTATGGAAAACAATCTTGCACCTGCAAAACGCTATCCGGATGACAAGGTCCTGACCAAGACCATGATCAACAATTACACGAAGGACGGTCTGTTACCGCCACCTTCCAAAAAGAAATATTCCAAAGAACATATGCTCTTGTTGATCTTTATCTACTATTTTAAAAATCTTCTGTGTATCAACGATCTGCATCATATTTTAGATCCGTTGACGGAAAAATATTTTTCCAATGAAAAGGACTTAAATCTGACTGATATCTACAACGAAGTGTTCAGTCTGGAAAAAGATGAAGTCCAAAATCTTGCAAAAGATATTACAAAAAAATTCCAACGCAGCAAGGAAACATTTTTGGATGCACCGGAAGAAGACCGCGAATCACTGCAGTACTTTTCTTTAATCTGCATGCTGAGTTTTGATACATTTCTGAAAAAAATGATCGTGGAAAAAATGATCGATCTGGAGCGTGCCAAACAGCCGGAACCAAAGACTACTTCCAAACGCAATTCAAAGCCAAAGAAAAATCAGCCCTGATCACTCAGCGCTGATTTTTTATTTCACATCAATTTCCAATATTCGGATCCCTTTCAAGGATCGTCCGCTTACTCTTCAGAACTGTTTGCTTCCATTCTGGAGAATACCATATCATATCCGTCATTCCCATAATTCAACGAACGATTGACACGGCTGATCGTCGCTGTGGAAGCGCCCGTCTTCTCAGCAATATCGAGATATGTCTTCTGCTCACGCAGCATGTGTGCTACCTCAAAACGCTGGGACAATGCCAGCAATTCATTGATCGTGCAGATATCTTCGAAGAACGTATAGCACTCCTCTCTGTTTTGCAGGCACAAAATCGCATCAAACAAATGGTTCACCGCGTCTGTATGAATATCTTTACTCATTACTTTACACCTCTTTCTACAACTGTTCCGCTCCTTCTCTTTTTCAGAGCAGTTGCAACTCATATCCGTGCGCCTTCTTGCACACTTTTTTATTTTAACACACGAAAGTGTGAAAGTAAACCACTTTTAATCAACGATTATAATAATTTAAATACGGCT
The DNA here is from genome assembly GCA_945871045.1 of uncultured bacterium. Taxonomy (GTDB): domain Bacteria; phylum Bacillota; class Clostridia; order Lachnospirales; family Lachnospiraceae; genus W0P33-017. Next base: position 11,105 of record CAMBUC010000005.1, on the reverse strand, counting down.
TTACTTTTTCCACATCTGTATTGATGATCAGATGCTCCGGGAACTGGGCAAATTCCAAAATATCTGCCACATAACCGTGATTGCCCACATCAATGTCCACATGGGCATCGCTTCCCATAAGGATCGGCTGATCATACTGCTTGCACAGATCCAGAAACTTCAGATATCCTTCTATCGTTGCCTTGCGAAAACTCGTCGGAGCCAGAGAGGAATTATTCATCTCTAAAAGTACATGATTCTCTTTCGCTGCTTCCACAACGGCCCGAAGATCAACGGGATAACGGGGATCATCGGGATGGCCGATGATATTTACATAAGGATTCTTCATTGCATGAATATATGCGTTTGTATTTTCTTCCAGACTCTTGGGCGGAAAGCAGGGAATATGAAGGCTTGCCACACACAGATCCATCGCCGGCAGAATTTCCTCCGGAAGATCTACATGACCATCTTCATCCAAAATGTTTAATTCCGCGCCAAACAACGTGGTGATTCCATCCCTCTCTCTTGGAATTACTTTTAAATTCCGAAAATATATTGGATGACAACTGCCCTTCATCGCCGGACCATGCTCAGTGATCCCAAGCAGTTTCAAACCTGATTTACCGGCTGCCTTCACCATCTCAACGATCGTATTGTAAGCATGTCCGCTGGCAATCGTATGCGTATGCAGATCCATGACATCTCTAATCATCTGTACTACCTCGGTTCTTTTATTCTCTTATCTCTTTATACCACAATTTTGCCTGAACGGCAATGCGGAAAACAGCACACATGTTTTAGCAACTGTATGTTTTTTTCCTGCAAACTGCCGTTTTTATGACCGTTACTCCATTCACTATTTTTTGCGCATGCAAGTATTTCATTCATTTTTTATAAAAATAAGGCTATCAGTTTTATTTTTACAAAAACTCATAGCCTTATCACGATTATTCTGACGATTATCCGATTGTTATGTTAACTGCATTGATCACTTTGCATACTCTGTGGTGACAAGTTTTTCATAGGCCGGGCGCTCCGTGAGCTGTCCTGCCTCCTCCAAAATATCCAGCAGCAGCCGATAAGCATCCGCTTCAAACACAAGATCTTTCTTCCATGTGTCCTGATCTGCATAACGTCCGATAATGATCGCCATGGTTTCTTTCTCTGTATCTTTAAACTGCGGTGCGATCACATCTGCGACTTCTTCCGGACTATGGCTGTACACATACTCCATACCTTTTTTCAATGCTGCCACAAAGCCCCGGATCACTTCCGGATGTTCTTTCATATAACTGTCTTTTGCTGAAAATGCTGTATAAGGAACATAGCCGCTATCTACACCAAGCGATGCGACTACATATCCGGCGCCTTCCTGCTCCAAGGCAGTAGCTCCAGGTTCGAATTCCACGCTATAATCCCCTTGCCCGCCGGAAAAGGCTGCTGCCGTAGATCCAAAGTCAATGCTCTTATCAATGTTCAGATCAGCCGCCGGATCAATCCCGTTTTTCTTTAAAATATATTCAAATACCATTTCCGGCATACCACCATCTCGACCGCCAAGGACATAAGTTCCTTTCAGTTTCTTCCACTCGAAAGCATCGTCTGCCTCTCTTCCCACCAAAAAGTTTCCTGCACGCTGTGTCAACTGGGCAAAGTTCACGACAAGATCCGTGGCTCCTTCATTACATGTATACACCGTTGTCTCAGGCCCCATAAATCCGATGTCCGCTTCTCCTGAAAGAACCGCTGTCATCGTTTTGTCAGCGCCAAATCCTGTCACCAGTTCCAGATCAATGCCCTGCTCCTTAAAATATCCGTTTTCGATGGCCACATACATGGGCGCATAAAAAAGGGAGTGTGCCACCTCATTCAAAACAACCTTTGTTGTCTTGCCGCCGGCTGCTCCACCTTCCTCCTTTGTGCCTGTCTTTAAGCCGCAGCCGGTCAGTACCGGCACAAGCATTGCCACAGTCAGCAATCCGGCTAGTAATTTCTTTTTCACAGATTTCATAAAAAATCCTCTCTGCATTTTTTGTTATTCTATGCAGAGAGGATCGTTCTGTGCTTGTCACTCACCGGAACAAGATCCTGATTCAGTTCATTTTATTTTACGGCTCCGATCAGTTCTGTGATATCATCCACACCTTCTTCTGCCATAAATGCGCGGATTCCATCTATGATCTCTTCCGTAATACGAGGATTTGTAAAATTTGCTGTTCCCACAGAAACTGCTGTGGCGCCGGCAAGCATCAGTTCCAGTGCATCCTCTGCGCTCATCACGCCACCCATTCCGATGATGGGAATGTTCACTGCCTGCGCAACCTGATAAACCATACGCACTGCAACGGGATGAACAGCAGGACCGGATAATCCGCCGGTCTTGTTTGCAAGTGCAAAAGCACGCTTCTTCACATCAATCTTCATACCCGTCAACGTATTGATCAGCGATACCGCATCGGCGCCGGCTGCTTCTACCGCCTGTGCCATATATGCGATATCCGTTACATTCGGACTGAGTTTCATCACTACCGGCTGCTTTGCAACTGCCTTTACCGCTTTTGTGATGGCTGCCGCTGCTTTTGGATCCTGACCAAAAGCAATCCCGCCTTCTTTTACGTTCGGGCAAGAAATATTGATCTCTAAAAGATCTACCGGCTGATCCGCCAGACGTTCCACCACTTCTACATAATCAGCCTCGCTTCTGCCACATACATTCACTACGATCTTTGTATCATATTTGCTCAAAAACGGAATATCACGTTCTACAAACACGTCGATACCGGGATTCTGAAGACCGATGGCATTCAACATCCCGCCATATACTTCTGCCACACGGGGGGTGGGATTTCCTTCCCACGGTACATTTGCGACACCTTTGGTGACCACTCCGCCTAATTTGTTCAGATCTACAAACTGTGCATATTCCTGACCGGAACCAAATGTTCCGGATGCTGTGAGGATCGGATTTTTGAAGGTTACACCTGCCAGTTTTACACTTGTTTTCATCAAATATCCACCTCCTCTGCACGAAATACCGGACCCTCAGTGCAGATCCGCTTATTATTCACATGAGTATGGCCATCTTTCTTTTTGCTCTTTACGACACAGCCAAGACATGCGCCGATTCCGCAGGCCATACGTTCTTCCAGAGAGATCCAGCACTCCATATTGTGTTCTGCAGCATACTGCTTGACTGCGCGAAGCATCGGCATCGGACCGCAGGCATAAATGATCTCACCGGTCAATCCGTTCTCGCGGATCGCATCTAATACATTTCCCTGTGTTCCAAAACTGCCGTCCTCAGTTGCTATGTAAACATCGCCCTCGGCACGGAATTCTTCTTCCAGAAAACGCTCATCACGGTATCCCAGCACAATCTTCTTTTCGCAGTCAAGTTCTCTGGCAAGCTGCAGGATCGGCGGAACACCGATACCGCCGCCAAGAAGCAGCGCCGGCTTGCTCTTCTTGGGATATCCGTTTCCAAGAGGTCCTACCACACGAAGCTGGGCGCCGGTATGATAAGCCGAAAACTCTTTCGTACCTTCTCCTGCCACGCGGTATACGATACGGATCGAGCAATCCATGCGGTCGATCTCACAAATACTGATCGGTCTCGGAAGTAATCTGCTTCCGTCTGTGCAGTAGATGGTAATAAACTGTCCGGGTTTTGCCAGTCGTGCGATCTCCTCGGTGTGAAGCCACATACTGTAAACGTCTGTCGCGATCTCCTCCTGACGAATGATGATCGCATTTTCCATTACTTTATCTGTCATTTGAAATTCCCATTTTATGCTTTCGCATAATCCTTTTTTATTTATTCGCTAATGCACCCGCAATATCTGCGATCATATCTTCTACAGCCATGCGGGATGCATCTGCATAATTTTCCGGTGTGATACCCTGATCTTTATATTTATCCTGCTTATATGCAGCAATGATGCCACGGGATGAATTGACGATCGCACCCAAACCATCCTCATTGAAGAAATGAACAAGATCTTTTCCCTGTCCGCCCTGTGCACCATATCCGGGCACTAAGATAAAGGACTTGGGCATGATCTTTCTGAGAACCTTGCCCTGCTCGGGGTAAGTTGCTCCCACAACAGCTCCGATGTAACTGTAGGAATCACCCATGCAGTCAGCGCCCCACTCAGCCACCTTTTCGCCTACATACTCATACAGAGGTCTTCCATCCACCAGACGGTCCTGAAATTCTCCGCTGGAAGGATTTGATGTCTTAACAAGGATAAACAGTCCCTTCTTTTCTTCCCTGCATACATCCACGAAGGGCTTGACGCCGTCGGTTCCGAAATAGGGATTGACAGTTGCAAAATCCGTGTTAAAACTGCTGAAGGTCTTGCTTCCGACCTGTACGTTTCCCAAGTGTGCAGTTGCATAAGCGGCAGATGTGGAACCGATGTCTCCGCGCTTTACATCGCCGATGACCAGCAACCCTTTGTCATGACAGTAATCAACGGTCTTCTGGTATACTTTCAGTCCCTCTACACCAAACTGCTCATACATGGCGATCTGCGGTTTGACTGCGGGGATCAGATCATAGATCGCATCTACGATTCCCTTGTTAAACTGCCAGATAGCCTCCGCTGCACCTTCCAAAGTCTCTCCGAACTGCTCATAGGCTGCTTTTGTGATATGCTCAGGCACATAAGAAAGCATCGGATCAAGACCGACTTCAATCGGCGCATTTGTCTTCTTGATTTTCTCTACTAGTGTGTTGATCATTTTTATTTATCCTCTCTTTCATACTCATATACGATGGTTCCGCCAATGATCGTCATATCCACACGACCGGTCACTGTCCTGCCATGGAACGGAGTGTTTTTACTCTTGGAAACGAATGTGTTTTTATCGATGGTATAGGTTGCGTTTGGATCAAAGATCACAAGGTCGGCATCCTTGCCTTCCGTAATCGTTCCGGCATCAAGACGAAGGATCTTTGCCGGGTTATAACTCATCTTCTCAGCCATCTGAAGGGGTGTGAGCACATCCTTTAAGACCAGTTCTGAATAAGTCAGAGCTGCTGCCGTCTCAAGACCTACGATTCCAAAAGGCGCATCCAGCATTCCTTTATTTTTATCTTCCGCCGTATGAGGCGCATGATCCGTAGCGATGCAATCGATGGAACCGTCCTTTAATCCCGCGATCAATGCCTGACGGTCTGCCTCTGAACGAAGGGGCGGATTCATCTTGTAATTGACCATCTCCAGTCCTGCCTTACTGGCAGGCATTTTCGACAGTGTCGGTGTATTATCACAGTTCTGTACTTCTTCCGGAGCAGACGGAATATCATCGGATGTCAATGTAAAATGATGGGGGCAGACTTCTGCGGTGATTCGATGACCATATTGTTTTGCTGCACGGAGCATACCCACAACCTCTTTGGTTGAGCAATGACATAAGTGAAGCCTTGCGCCTGCTTCTGTTGCAAGGAGATAATCCCGGGATGCGATCACATTTTCTACCGTGTTATGAATGCCGGGAAGTCCAAGGCGCTCACAGTTTTCATCCTCATTGATCACGCCTCCATTTACCAATGATTTTTCTTCACAATGATCTAAAAACACTACATCCAGTTTTGCGATCTCATGCATGGCATCCCTGCACAGTCTCGTATCCATCACGGACTTTCCGTCCTCACTGAAAGCGATGGCACCGTGACGAACCATATCCTCCATATCCGTCAGTTTTTTACCTTCCATGCCAACGGTGACCGCCCCTGCCTGATGTACGTGTACGCGAGTCACAGTTTTTCCTTTATTTAGGACATAACTGAGCACATCGGAATTGTCTACCACCGGCTTCGTGTTGGGCATGGCCATGATCGTTGTGTAACCGCCCTTTGCGGCAGCCGCTGCACCGGTCTCAACGGTTTCTTTATCCGTCAGTCCGGGATCTCTTAAATGCACATGAAGATCGATAAAACCAGGCATGATATACTTGCCTGTGGCGTCGATGGTTTCATCTGCTTTTACTTTTAATTTTGTTCCAATCGTCTTTACGACACCATCTTCTATCAAGATGTCTGCAATCATATCTGTTTTGGTCGCAGGATCAAGGACGCGACCGCCTTTTATCATCAGTGACATGTTTTTCCTCCTCATCACCCTGAATCTGATTATTCATTCAGCAGTTCAGACACCATCTCGATGTTCTGAACAGTTTTATTTTATCATACACATGCCGGAATCGCAACGCAGTTTGCTCCACTCACGCGTTACTTTTCCCTCGTGCATTGTTCCAGTATTGCTCATTCTTCTTTTCCGAATGCTGCAAGGTGATACAAAGCCCGGGGCACATAGGCCTGCACAAAAATACCGTCTGCCCGGTAGTCTTCCGTCACCAGTTCGCCCCCTGTGCGGATCTTTGCCAGAATGGAACTCTCCGTATACGGGATGAGACGCTCCAAATAGATCTTGTTTTGGCGAAGCATCTCTTCCAACTTCTCTTTTACCTGATCCAGCCCTTCACCTGTCTTTGCCGATATGCGAAGGATATGGTCTGCATGGGAATCATGTAAAGCCTCCGGATCGGTCACCAGATCCTGTTTATTGAACAGGGTAAGGATCGGTTTTTGTTCTACGCCAAGTCCATGCAGGGTTTCGTATACAATATACATCTGCTTTTCCATCTGGGGATTGGAAGCATCCACCACATGGATGATATAGTCTGCGTATTTTGCTTCTTCCAATGTGGAACGAAAGGCATCGATCAGATGATGGGGAAGTTTCCGGATAAATCCTACGGTGTCTGTCAGCAGGATCTCCTGTTTGCCGGACAGCTGCAGCAAGCGTGTCGTAGGGTCTAGGGTGGCAAACAAGGCATTCATCTCCAATACATCCGCATGTGTCAAGGTATTGAGAAGGGTGGATTTTCCTGCATTTGTATAACCCACAATGGCACAAACCGGCTGGCCGGTGCGCGTTCTGCGGCTGCGGGTCACCTCCCGGTGCTGAATGACTTCAGATAGTTCACGTTTCAGCTGCGAGATCCGGTTTGCGATCAAACGGCGATCCATCTCCAGTTTTTTCTCACCCGGCCCTCTTGTACCGATACCGCCGCCTAGCCTCGACATGGATCTTCCGTATCCTGTCAAACGTGTCATCTCATAACGGAGCTGAGCCAGTTCCACCTGAATCTTTCCTTCGCTGGTACTTGCCCGGGCTGCAAAAATATCCAGAATAACCAACGTGCGGTCCATCACCTTCGTATCTAATAGATCTGTCAGATTCCGCATCTGCGCCGGTGTCAATTCGTCATCACACACCACACCGGTTGCATCTGTTTCGATGATAAGTTCGCGGATCTCCTGTACTTTTCCCGTTCCTACATATGTTCCCGGATGTCTGCGTTCCAGATTCTGGACCACGGTTCCAACGGCAGCTGCTCCGGCTGTCCGAACAAGTTCCGCCAGTTCAGCCAGCGAATCTTGTGTATCATCTCCGTCCTGTTCACTGACACCCACCAAGATGACCCGCTCTTCGATTTTTTTATTTTCGTGCATGCTCTTTTCCTTCCAAAATAGTTCCTATCCTACTGTACGCCCTCTTCAGAAGCCTGTTCTTCTTGCGCAGCCGCTTCCTGTGCCGCTGCTTCCTGGGCCTTCTGTTCCTCCGCGATCTGGTCGGATACGGCAGTGCGTGTCTTTAAGAACAGATACTCTCTGGCCGCCTGTTCATCCTCGGGATAATCCAGAACATATTGTGCCATTTTCTCCTTCGCCAGTTCGAACTGGTATAACTGCTCTAATGCGGCGATCTCACCACGCCGAAGCAACTGCTCATTCACCGGATTCGGAGTTTGAAGCCCTTTTTGATAGTAGGCATTTGCCTCCAGATAATCCTGCTTTTCCATTGCCATATTTCCAAGTTCTTCTAAAACGATGGAGTCATCTGCATGCTTTTCTGCATAGGCCTTATAATATTTCGCAGCCGTTTCGGAGTCATTTAATTTTTCTGCTGTCTGCGCAAGGTAAAGTTCTGCCTTGTCCCCCTGCTCTTCCTTCTGCTCGATCGCAACCGCCTGCGTCAACTCTTCCTTCGCTTTCTCATAATCACCCATAAGAAAATGGATATAGCCGCGATTTGCCAGATGATAGCGGTCTTTCCCTTTTAATTCCAGTGCATCTTCCAGATACTTTACTCCTTCTTCCTGCATTCCGGCACGTTTTAAGTTCTGATAAAGCTGAATGTAGATCTCGTAATCGGCATCTGCGTATTTTGCCGCCTGCTCATAATCTTCCATCGCCTTTTTCGCATCTGACTGCTGGAGATAAAGATTGCCCCGCAAGTAATATGCATTTGCATAACTCTTATCATAGGCAAGCACCGCATCGCAGACAGCCATTGCATCTTCCGTCTGTCCGTTCAGAAACAGCGCCTCTGCTTTTTGCATGCAGATATCCAGTTCCAGATTCCGGATCTGTCCCCGGGACTGATCCAATGCCAACTGAAAATTTTTGATGGCTTCTTCATATTCACCTGCTGCCATGGCATTCATACCGATCTTTCGGTATGCCAATGCATTTTCTGTGTTTTTTTCACCACAACCGGTAAGCATCATCCCCATACAAAGTAACAGGGCAGCCGAGATCACACGCCGTCTGTGCATGTATTCTTTTTTCTTTGATCTATCGCTATTCTTTTTAAAGATAGTTTGTCTGTTTTTGATCATTTTATTTTACTCCATCTGTCATTTTCTGTGCTGCATGCTTTTTTTAGCATGCTTCTTTTTTAGCATACCAAAAATCCATTTGCATTTCCATAGCAAATCTACTAGAATAAAGAACGAAATCATTATTCTTTTATAGGAGGACATCTATGAGTTACGAAATTCGCGATATAAATCTTGCGCCCTCCGGCGAGCATAAGATCGACTGGGTGCGCAAAAACTGCCCTCTTCTGCGTTCTCTGGAGGAAGATTTTTCAAAGGAACAGCCCTTTGCCGGCGTGCGCATCGCACTTTCCATTCATCTGGAAGCTAAGACCGCGTATCTTTGCAAGGTGCTTGCAGCAGGCGGTGCCGAAATGTACATCACCGGCAGCAATCCCCTCTCCACACAGGATGATGTGGCAGCCGCACTGGTAAAGGCGGGATTAAACGTGTTTGCATGGTACGGCTCTACCGACGAAGAGTACAACCGCCATATCACAAAGGTTCTGGAAAACAACTGTAACATCATCATTGATGACGGCGGGGATCTTGTAAATATGCTCCACACGACGATGCGTGACCGCTTAGAATACGTGATCGGCGGATGTGAGGAGACGACTACCGGTATTATCCGTCTGGCTGCGATGGCGAAAGAGGACAAGCTGTCATTCCCTATGGTTATGGTAAACAACGCTGACTGTAAGCACTTGTTTGACAACCGTTACGGTACCGGCCAGTCTGTATGGGATGGCATCAATCGAACAACCAATCTGATCGTTGCCGGAAAGATCGCCGTTGTTGCCGGTTATGGCTGGTGCGGCAAAGGTGTTGCCATGCGTGCCAAAGCACTGGGCGCACGGGTCATCATCACAGAGATCGATCCCATCAAAGCCATTGAGGCAGTGATGGACGGATTTGATGTCATGCCCATGCACGAAGCAGCAAAGGTGGGAGATTTCTTTATCACCGTTACCGGCTGCGCCGGTGTCATCACCTGTGAAGATATGAAAGAAATGAAAGACGGTGCAATCCTTTGTAACGCCGGTCATTTCGACGTGGAGATCGACATGGCGGGACTGCGTGAAATGTGTACAGAGTTTTTTGAACAGCGCAACAATATCATGGGCTATGCGTTGGATAACGGAAGAACGATCTATGTGCTCGGAGAAGGCCGTCTTGTAAATCTGGCATGCGGTGACGGACATCCTGCCGAGATCATGGATATGAGTTTTGCCATTCAGGCGCTTTCTGCCCGCTATCTGGTGCAGCACCAGGGTGAGTTAACCGAAAAATTGATCGTGGTTCCGAAAGAAGTCGATCATGAAGTTGCCGTCCGCAAGTTAAACTTCCTGGGCAAACAGATCGATGTGCTGACTCCGGAACAGGAAAAATACTTATATTCTTCATCTATCTAAGACAAAAAGAGAAGCGAAGGAAAACCATTCGCTTCTCTTTTTATTTATGACACTTTTTACTGATCCGAAAACAGTTCTTTCCGGCATCTTTTGCCTCATCCAATGCTTTTTCTGCGACCTGATACAATTCATCAAAGTTCTTTCCGCAGACCGGAAACTTACTGACCCCGCAAGAACAGGTCACCTGTATGTCATCTCCCAGACAAAAGGCTAACCGGGATTGTAAATGCGTCATGCGCACCAGCAATTCATCGTCATCCGCATCAGAATTCATAAATACGGCAAACCGGTCGCCGCTAATACGCCCAACCACATCGATATCGCTGAAGCAGCCTGCCAGACGTTCTGCCACCTCATGCAGCACTTTATCTGCGGTGGTATATCCGTGCTTATTGATCAACTCTTTATAGCCATCAATATCGATACTGATAAAATAAAACTCCCGGTTGGCAGAGTGCCTGATATGATCGGTAATACGTTTTTCCAACTCTATCCGATTCCACAGTCCAGTCAGGTAATCCCTCGTAGTGAGCATTTCCATCATACGCATCTTATCAAGGAGCTCTGCCTCTTCCTGACGGATCTGCTCGCTTTGATGAGATAATACCCGGCTCAGACAATCGTGTATCTGTACCTTCGAATAGGGTTTCAAAATGTAAGCATCCGCACCGGCGGATAAGATTTTATTCACGGTGTCGCCACTGCCATGGGTGGATACGATCAAGGGGATTCTGGCCATGAGCGGATCTTTTTTGATCTCTCTGACAAGTTCTGCCCCTTCCATATCCGGAAGATGTGCATCCAACAATACGACATCCGCCCGTTTCATATGCTTCAGATACTGAAGCGCCGCCCTTCCTCCGGTGGCTTCTACGATGGAATAGGAATCCTTGAAATACTCTGTGAGCATCACACGGTTCACCGCCAAACCATCCACCACAAGCATGGTCTGAAATTCTTCCTCGTGTGCAGTAGAAAACCGAATCGACTGATTCGTATCCTCCAATGTCTTTCCGGACTTAATGAGCACCTGCTCGA
>CAMBUC010000004.1 GCA_945871045.1 uncultured bacterium | reverse complement strand
TGCAATTGCCATCGGTACCGTGATCTGTATCATCGCAGCAGTTGCCGGTGATACTTCACAGGACTTAAAGACAGGTTATATCGTAGGTGCTACACCTAAGAGACAGCAGGTTGGTGAGTTGATCGGTGTGATCGCATCCGCAATTGCCATCGGCGGTATCCTGTATCTGTTAAACAGCGCATGGGGTTATGGTTCCGCAGAACTTCCTGCTCCTCAGGCTACCTTGATGAAGATGGTAGTAGAGGGTGTTATGGGTGGTAACCTGCCTTGGAACCTTGTATTTGCCGGTGTTGGTATCGCGATCGTAGTGGAGATCCTTGGAATTCCTGTACTGCCTTTCGCAGTAGGTCTTTACTTACCGATCCATCTGAGTACTCCGATGATGGTTGGTGGACTGATCCGTTGGTTCTTCGAGCGCAAGAAAGAGAACAAGGAAGGCATCGACCGTGGTGTGCTGTATGCTTCGGGACTGATCGCAGGAGAGGGTCTTGTTGGTATCCTCCTTGCAGTATTCGCTATCATTCCGATGGGCGAGGGCTCATTCGGTGATTTCCTTGGCGGACTTCTGGGATTCGACCTTGGAAACTGGGGCGGATTGATCGTATTTGCACTTCTTGCTGCAACACTTGTTTATGTGATCACAGGAAAGAAAAAAAGCAAATAAATAGAACAGGCGTGCAAAAATTCCATTGCTAAGTGATTTTATATGGATTTTTGCATTGAAACCGGTAAGTTTCAAACTGCACTACTCGAAATTCTTCGGGTAGTGCAGTTCTTGTATCAAAGGAGTATGTATGGCAAAGAAAAAAGCAGACAATTTTTTAGATTATATCCCCAAACACAATTCACTTTATGAATATCGCACGAATGAAAAAGGTATGATTGAAGTAAAGATCGTAAATAAAGGTTTGTTCAACCGTATCGCCCAGATTTTCTTTAAACGCCCCAAGGTCAGTTGGATCGAACTGCCGGGTATGGGCACATTTATCTGGAACCAGATTGACGGAACACGCAGTGTCTACGAGATCGGTCAATTGTTGAAAAAAGAATATGGTCAGGAAGCAGAACCGCTGTATGAGCGCCTGTGTACGTTTATGAAATCGCTGCACAACAGCTGCTTCATTGTTTACGTGAATAAAATGTAAATTGTCAGATCATGAAAATGGTGTCTGAAGATTTACAAAAAATATTGATTAGAAAGAAGGTATATCATGGCAGTATTGGAACATTTGGAACCGAAAAAGGTATTTCACTATTTTGAAGAGATCTGCAATATTCCCCATCCCTCCTATAAAGAGAAAAAGATCAGCGACTATTTAGTATCATTTGCAAAAGATCATGGTCTGGAGTGCTATCAGGATGACCTGTACAATGTGATCATGATCGCGCCTGCCACAGCCGGTTATGAAAACGAGGAGCCGGTTATCATCCAGGGCCATATGGATATGGTATGCGAGAAAGCGCCCGGTGTGGAGATTGATTTTGAGAATGACGGTCTGAAGTTACTGATCGACGGTGATTATGTGACTGCTGATGGCACAACCCTTGGTGGAGATGACGGAATCGCAGTTGCATATGCACTTGCAATTTTAGATTCACCGGAAGTAGCCCACCCGCGGTTAGAGGTCATCATTACCGTATCCGAGGAAGTTGGAATGGAAGGTGCAACAGGTATCGATCTTTCGATGTTGCAGGGCCACAAACTTTTGAACATTGATTCGGAGTTAGAAGGCGTGATGACGGTCAGCTGCGCAGGCGGAAACAGCAGTATCTGCCATGTGCCCATGTCCTATGAAGCCGCAGAAGGAGTTGCACTTACGGTGTCTGTAAAGGGCCTGAAGGGAGGACATTCCGGCGTAGAAATCGATAAGGGAAGAGCAAATGCAAATGTTCTTATGGGCCGTCTGCTCCTTACTTTGGATCAGGACGGATTGGATTACCGGATCGCAGCACTCGCAGGCGGTGCAAAGCAGAATGCGATCCCCCGCGAAAACACGGCAACGATCGTTGTAACTGATGAAAACAAGGCTGCAATCATCGCATCCTTGCAGCATACGGTCGCACAGTTGAAAAATGAATTTTCTACCACAGATCCGGGACTTTCGCTGGAAATCGCTGAGCAGGCAGCGGCATCTGTACAAGTGCTGACAAAAGAGAGCAAGGAGAAGGCAATCCTGTTATTAAATCATCTGCCCGGCGGTATTCAGTCCATGAGTGCAGATATCGAAGGACTGGTAGAGACTTCGTTGAACATGGGTATCGTAGCATTGGATGAAAAGGAACTCCGTATGGAATTTGCGGTGCGCAGTTCCGTGATCAGCGCCCGTGACGCGGTGACCGCCCGCATTCGCAGTCTGGTAGAATTTGTCGGGGGAAGCCTTCAGGTGATCGGTGTATATCCCGCCTGGGAGTACAAAAAGGATTCTGTATTCCGGGAAGATGCAGCCCGCATTTTTGAGCAGATGTATGGCAAAGCACCGAAGATCGAAGCGATCCACGCAGGCTTGGAGTGTGGAATCTTGGCAGGAAAGATTAAAGATCTGGATGGCATTTCCATCGGACCGGATATGATCGGAATCCATACCTTTGAGGAAAAACTGTCTATTTCATCGACGAAGCGCGTGTATGAGTTTGTGCTTGAATTATTGAAGTGCAGGCACGCATAAAACAGTTCCCTTTGTTTGCCGTATTGGCTTGATCTACCATCAGGCCATGCGGCAACATGTATGTTACAGAAATTTTTGAAAAGGATGATGAGAGGACTTATGAAAGCAGTAATATTTGACTTGGATGGAACACTTCTGGATACCCTTCAGGATCTGGCGGGCAGCACAAACGCAGCGCTGACACAGTACGGATATCCCACACGAACCTTAGATGAAGTGCGCAGGTTCGTTGGCAATGGCGTAAAACTGCTGATCCTCCGGGCACTTGGTGTAGAAAAAGAAGCGGACTGCCCGGATTTTTCAGCCGTGTTTGACGCTTTTCGTGCGCATTACGCGTTGCATAGTAACGATTGTACCTGTGCCTATGAGGGAGTCGAAGAACTTCTGAAAAACTTAAAGGCAGCAGGCGCGCCCCTTGCCATCGTGTCCAATAAACTGGATCCGGCGGTAAAACAGTTGAATGAACTTTACTTTAAAGATTACATTTCGGTAGCTATTGGAGAAAATGAAGCAGCCGGCGTGAAGAAAAAACCGGCGCCGGATACGGTTTACGCGGCATTAAAGGAACTTGGCGTTTCGCCGGAGCAGGCGATTTATGTGGGCGACTCGGAAGTAGACATTGAAACCGCAAAAAATGCGGGGATGCCCTGTATGAGCGTAACATGGGGATTTCGTGACCGTGATTGGCTGATCCGGCATGGAGCAGAAAAATTGTACGATACGCCGCAGCAGGTGTGGGAAGCCCTGTTGCTGGAACGAGGCACGAGTGAACAGTAACCTTTCTGATGGAAACAATGGTGGCATGTAAGGGCAGTGGTTGACAGCCACCTGTTTCTATGCCACAATGCTTTAGTGATTAAAAGCGTTAAAACGCAACGCTTTAATGCGCGAAACAAAAGAAACTGTGAATGAAAAAGCAGTAGGAAAAGGGGTAAGTTATGATAGCAAAAATTTTGATGCTGGTCATTTTCTTCGGAGTAATGATCGCAATCGGCTTGTATTGCCGCAAACATGCAACAGATGTGAACGGATTTGTACTTGGAGGCAGAAGCGTTGGTCCCTGGCTGACCGCTTTTGCGTATGGAACATCGTATTTTTCAGCGGTTGTATTTATCGGTTATGCAGGCCAGTTTGGATGGAAATACGGTATCGCAGCCACTTGGATCGGACTTGGAAACGCAGTGATCGGTTCGCTTCTTGCATGGGTCATCTTAGGACGCAGAACCCGTGTCATGACACAGCATCTGGACTCTGCCACCATGCCGGAGTTTTTCGGAAAACGTTTTGACAGCCCTGCCTTAAAGATCTGTGCATCTGTCATCGTATTTATTTTCCTGATCCCGTATACCGCTTCTCTTTACAACGGACTTTCCCGTTTGTTCGGAATGGCATTTAACATTGATTTTAAAGTTTGTATCGTGATCATGGCAGTCCTTACCGGAATCTATGTCATTGCGGGCGGATATATGGCAACCGCTATCAATGACTTTATTCAGGGTTGTGTCATGTTGATCGGTATCGTAGCCGTGATCGGTGCCGTGCTCAAGATGAACGGCGGACTGATGGGCGCATTGGATGGACTTGCCCGCATTGAGGATGCCACCGTATCTACCACACCCGGTGTATTTAATTCCTTCTTAGGACCGGATCCTGTGAACCTCCTCGGTGTTGTGATCCTGACGTCACTTGGAACCTGGGGACTTCCTCAGATGGTACAGAAATTCTACGCCATCAAAAATGAGAACCAGATCCGCAAGGGTGCAGTGATCTCTACGTTCTTTGCACTGGTCGTATCGGGCGGATGCTATTTCCTCGGTGGTTTTGGACGTTTATTCTCAGACAAGATCGATATCGCAGCAAACGGTTTTGACTCGGTAATTCCCACCATGCTTTCCGGTCTTCCGGATCTTTTGATCGGCTTGGTTGTTATTTTGGTACTTTCCGCTTCCATGTCGACGTTATCATCACTTGTCATTGCATCCAGTTCAACGTTAACGATTGACGTGCTGAAAAATCATGTGATCAAAAAAATGGATGAGAAAAAGCAGTTGCTCTGGATCCGCGTGCTCATCGTTGTATTTATCGCGATCTCAGTAGTGATCGCCATCGTGCAGTATACCAATAACGTGACCTTCATCGCACAGTTGATGGGTGTTTCATGGGGAGCGCTTGCAGGAGCATTTCTGGCGCCGTTCCTTTACGGATTATACTGGAAGAAGACAACAAGATTATCTGTATGGGTAAGTTTTATCTTTGGCGCAGGCATCATGGTACTGAATATGTTAGTACGCAGTTCCTTCCCCACGTTGTTACAGTCTCCGATTAACTGTGGAGCCTTTGCAATGCTGGCAGGACTTGTCATCGTGCCGGTAGTCAGCCTGATCTCACCGAAGCAGGATGAAAAGACCGTAAACGAAATCTTCTCCTGCTACGATAAAACCACGCAGGTGCGCAAATCCCAGTCTCTTGGCAACGACTAAATGTGTGCCGCGCATACAATCGAATATTCGAAAAACTCACAGGGGCATCGCTATGGCGGTGCCTCTTTTTCTTTTGTTGTATTCGCTGTGCCGAGGATAGTGACACCTTACGAGTTTCTTGAGGGGATGAATCAGGTAGCACAGACATCTTTATTTCGGTGACTTTCTTGTGCTATGGACATAACTGAAGGAGGGACCCATGAAATGGGAGGATTCCTTAAGCGCGTGCCTGCTGAGACTTCAAAATCGTGGAAGCCTTTGCTGAACACGATTTTAGTTTTGTGGAGGCTCAGTCGGAATGGTTTGCACAAGGTCGCCGGAAAAAGATGTCGTGCTGCCTGCCATTTCGGGAAAAATCCATCTGCTGACCATAACGTAGAGGTCTGTATTATTTCGAACGCCCACAAAGCCTGCACAACTGCTCCAGTTGCTTCATTTGCTGCAGCACAAAGCGCTTCCCCTGGGGTGGGAGACTGCGATAAAGATGAAGAAGTTTGAGTTCATCCTCAGGACGATAAAGCGGATACTTTTCATCTGAAAGTCCAAGAAGGTAATCGGAAGATGTGTGCAGATACCGGCTGGTTCTGCGAAGAAGATTCAAGTTTAGCCAGCGTCTGCCTTTCAGGTAATTGTTTAACGTAGAACCTGATACCTGAAGTGCATTCGCCATCTGTTTTTGAGAGATATTCTGATCTTTCATAAGATCTAGGATGCGTTGTGTGATTGTTTCCATTTGCGGTACTCCTTTTGCTGCCTTTCGGAAACAGAAGGCAGCATCCTTTCAAATAGTTGTTTAAAAGAGTATACCGCAAAACAACGACTGAAAGAGTCACGCTATTGCCAGCCTCCGTCAATTGTGAGTATCTGTCCCGTGAGGTAGGTGGGAGCAGTTGCCAGCTGCCAGGCGAGATCTGCCACTTCTTCAGGCGTGCCGTAGCGTCCCATGGGAATCTCATCCTCTAAAGCACGCCGTTCCTCGGCATCAAAACAACCATTCATACGGGTGTCGATCACACCGCAGGCAATGGCATTCACAGGAATGCTGCTGGGAGCCAGTTCCTTGGCCAGTGCTTTTGTAAAACTGTTCACCCCGCCTTTGGAAGCAGAATAAGCTACTTCGCAGGAAGCGCCCACATTGCCCCAAACGGAAGAGATATTGATGATGCATCCGGATTTTTGGTGTACCATGTAAGGGATCGCTTCGTGGCAGCAGGAAAAAACGCTGGTCAGATTCGTTGCGATGATATGGTTCCATTCCTCGATCGAAAGATCTGTGAGTAAGCCGATGTGGGAAATGCCGGCATTGTTGACAAGTACATCAACGCCGCCAAAAAGCGTTGCAGCCTTCTCAAAAAGAGAGCAGACGAAGGTGTGGTCACTGACATCGCCGGCCACCGCAACTGCCCGGACACCGTAGGTCTGCTGCAATTCATTTGCAAAGTTCTCTAAAAGTGTGATATCGGTCTTGCAGTTTAAAACAAGCGAAAAACCTTCTTTTGCGAAGCGAAGGGCAATGGCTTTGCCGATGCCGTGGGAGGCTCCTGTGATCAATATTGTTTGACGTTTCATATCGTTCTCCAAAATTAATAGAATTTTCATATATTTTACATCAAAAAGACTGGCTTTTGAAGAGAAAATTTGTTAAAATTAGAAACACAAATAATCTCAAAAGGAGATGGTATTTTATGAGAATAACGATTAGTGGAAAAAACATTGATGTAACAGATGGTTTGCGTGCAGCGGTAGAGGACAAGCTGGCAAAACTCGAAAAGTATTTTACTCCTGATACACTCTGTAATGTAACGCTGAGTGTAGAAAAAGAGCGCCAGAAAATGGAGGTTACGATTCCCATGAAGGGACATATCATTCGTGCGGAGCAGCAGAGCGATGATATGTATGTGACGGTTGATCTGATCGTGGATGTCATTGAAGCGCAGTTGAAAAAATATCGCAGGAAATTGATTGACAAGCAGCAGAATATAGATAGTTTGCGTCAGGAATTTGTAGAAGAAGAGATCGATGACGAAGAGGAGATTCGCATTGTCCGCGCGAAGAAGTTTGGCATGAAGCCGATGTTTCCGGAAGATGCCTGCGTACAGATGGAACTTCTCGGACATAATTTCTTCGTATTTAGTAATGCTGAGACAGGCGAAGTAAATGTCGTTTACAAACGCAATGACAGAAGTTATGGCTTGATCGAGCCGGAGTTCTAGTTTGACTCGTCAGCCGCCCATTTTGCAGTGCTTTTCACACTGTTTTGATTTTGGACTTTTCAGATTGAGAAGAAATGATGAAAAAACTGTGAAATACATACACAATGAAAACGTCCCCACCGGATAGAAACGGTATACTGTATACGGATAAATAACTATATTATATCAAGGAGAAGGTTTGATAATCGGTAACTGAAGGAAACAGTTCCGATCATGGTATGATCTGTAACAGGGGGGATAACGTATGGTATATTACAAAATGGGGGATGTGATCCGTGAATTACGGGATCGCTTACACATGACACAAGAAGAGCTGGCGGCAGGGATCTGTTCCGTCAGCTCTATTGCAAAGATCGAAAAAGGCAGCCAGAATCCATCAGGGCGCGTTGCAGAGGCACTGCTCCGCCGGTTGAAGGATGTGGGCTGTTTTTTTACTGGTTTTTCTCAGTCGGAAGAATTATTGGAACTGTCAGATTGGAATCGCGTGGTAGCCCAGGCGAAAGGTGGGGGAAAAAGGAACTCTCTGTTTGAGGAACAGTTTTATGATTATGTGCTGTTTGAAAACGGAAAAAAGAAAGCATCTGATCATTCCCTGCAGTTGCTGGAATTGATGAAACTGCTGGTCATGTCTATGCCGCTGAATGAACTCTATGACGAAACTGCCACGCGAAAAACTTACACATATTTGGAACTGTACCTGTTAAATAGTATCGCAGTGGAATTTTTTTACATGAAAAGTCTGGAAGCATCCAATCGGATCCTGGAGCGCTTGGCCGCCTATCTGAATGAATGGCATGCGGGCGGAGAAGTCGAACGCTATCTATATCCGGTGGTGTGTAATAATCTGGCTGCGGTGAAACTCAGTATCGGGCTCTCCCATCCGGCGCTTCTGGCCTGCGATCAAGGAATCGCCAGCTGCCTGAAGAATGGAATATTGCTGCCGCTTCCCACGCTATATGGGAACCAAAGCAACGCCTTCTATGCGCTTGGCGAGACTGCTGAAGCGCAGCAGGCGGATTCGCGAATGCGGGCGCTGCGCTCGATGCTGTCGGATCGCCCCGATGAGCCGGGGCCTGTGGAACTCGAACTGCTGAAAGGGAATTGCCTCATGTCTTTCATGTGGTAGTGTTGGGAGCCCTCGCGCAGGGACGTTCTGAAATCAGATTGTCGAAAGTATCTCTATGTCAAACGCGCTCTCGCTCCGTGCAGAACGCAGCGGATGCTAAGAAATTTTCTGCGTGATAAGATCACTTGAAAATTTCAAGCACCGGCGTTCTTCAAGGGTTTGCCATTAGAGATCACTTTCGCCAATCTGATCGTGTATGTTTTCGAGCGCTCGGGCGCGGGACATGGTGCCACGAAAAACAACAAGTTCTTATATCAATGAATGCTGCATGACGTAAATTGGCGGCGCAAAGGGCGAGCATGGTTTTCGATGTAAGACCCTCGGAAAGCGTCGGTACTTGGATTTTTCGAGTAAAGAATTTTACGATGAAAAATCCATAGTATCCGCTACGCTTTGCGCGGAGCGAGAGCGCGTCTTACATGAAAACATGTCGCACGAAGGCGCCGCCCCGATTTTCTCCTGATTCTCACGTAGAGAGAAAACACTTGTCAGTGGCGTTGAAAAGGAGTAGGATAGGAAAGAAAAACCACATATAATATTAGGAAAAACAGCCGATCGCCTCCAGCTGAAAGAGAAAGGGCTGCGTGGCGATCAGACAGGAGAAAAACATGAATATCGTAGTTTTAGCAGGCGGATTAAGTTCCGAGAGAGACGTATCTTTAGTAACGGGAAGCAACGTAGCAAAAGCCCTGCGTGAAAATGGACATAAGGTCATATTAATGGACGTATTTATGGGCCGTGAAGGAGACGATGTGGCAGATTGGTTTGACAAGAGTGAGGA
Organism: uncultured bacterium; assembly: GCA_945871045.1. GTDB lineage: Bacteria > Bacillota > Clostridia > Lachnospirales > Lachnospiraceae > W0P33-017. The sequence continues at coordinate 11,688 of CAMBUC010000004.1, read as the reverse complement.
AGTCAGCGTCACTGTGACCGGAATTTCAGAAACAACCCCGGATCTGGCAGCAGTAAAGGCATCAAGAGCAGACCAGTCAGACTGTTTCTTTGGCCCGAATGTCATAGCACTTTGTCAGATGGCAGATATCGTATTTATGGCACTGCATGGAGAAAATGGAGAGAACGGAAAGATTCAGGCAGCCTTCGATCTGTTTGGTATCAAATATACCGGATCAGACTATCTTTCCAGCGCGATCGCAATGAATAAAGAACTGGCAAAGAAAGTACTGGCAGCAGGCGGAGTACCTGTACCCCGTGGATTTTCAGTAAAAAAAGGCGTGGCAACAAGCAAACAGCCCGGATTCCCTTGCGTCGTAAAGCCCTGCTGCGGAGGTTCCAGCATCGGCGTGTCCATCGTAAACGATCAGGAATCTTATGAAAATGCGTTGGCAGAAGCGTTCCTTTGGGAAGATGAAGTAGTTGTAGAGCAGTATATTCAGGGAAGAGAATTCTCTGTCTGTGTCATCGATGGAAAGGCACTTCCGGTCATCGAGATCGCGCCGATCAGCGGATTTTACGACTATAAGAACAAATATCAGGCAGGAAGCACCGTAGAGACCTGCCCTGCCAAATTACCGGATATCCAGACAAAAGAAATGCAGAAATATGCAGAATTGGCAGCACAAGTGATCGGTCTTGATACCTACTCACGGATGGACTTTCTGATGGATGAAGAGGGACGCATGTATTGTCTGGAGGCAAACACTTTGCCCGGTATGACTCCCACCAGCCTGATCCCGCAGGAAGCAGCGGCCATCGGCATCAGTTACAACGAACTGTGCGAGCAGTTGATTCAGATATCCTTACAGAAAATGGAGAAACGTGCATGAAAGGCATGACGATCGAGCGTATGGCACAGGCGTGTCAGGCGCGTATATGTGGAAAACCTGCAGAGCAGGCAGCATTGCAAAAAGAAGCGGCAGGCATCGTGATCGATAGCCGGCAGGCAAAAGAAGGGTTTGTTTTTGTGGCACTTCCCGGCGAACGTGTGGATGGTCACAACTTTATTCCTCAAGTATTTGAAAACGGAGCGCTGGCAGTTGTCTGCGAACGCGAACCGGAGGATGCACAGGGCATCTGCCTGCTTGTAGCATCTACCAAAGAGGCATTAAAACAACTGGCGGCGCTCTATTTGGATGAACTTTCGATCCCTGTTGTGGGAATCACGGGAAGTGTCGGAAAAACAAGTACAAAAGAAATGATCGCCTCGGTTTTGTCACAGAAATATAATGTACACAAAACGGCAGGTAACTTTAATAACGAGATTGGTCTGCCCCTTACGGTATTTGGCTTAACAGAAGCACATGAAGTGGCAGTGCTTGAGATGGGTATCTCGGACTTTGGGGAAATGAGCCGTCTGGCAGCAGTTGCCCGCCCCCAGGTGTCGGTGATCACAAATATCGGTATCTGCCATTTGGAAAATCTGGGAACCCGGGATGGCATCTTAAAAGCCAAAACGGAAGTATTCGATTATCTGCGAGAAGATGCGACGGTCGTGTTAAACGGAGACGATGACAAACTGTGTACAGTGGCACAGGTGCAGGGAAAGGCGCCGGTATTCTATGGAATGGGCGAACGCACTCCGGAGCAGGCTGCTTATGAAAAAAAATCGATCTTTGCAGATGCAGTAGAAAACAAAGGGCTTCGTGGCATAGATTTTGACCTTCACCTGCCGAAGGGTACATATCGTGTACATGTGGTGATCCCCGGTGAACATAATGTATACAATGCAATGGTAGCAGCGGCTGTTGGTCTTGCCCTTGGTTTATCCGACAAGGAGATCTGTGCAGGGATAGAGGCTGCCCGCACCATCGGCGGCCGTACAAATCTGATCGAGGCAAAGGGCTACCTTGTGATCGATGACTGTTATAATGCCAATCCCGTATCCATGAAGGCGGCGGTGGATGTGCTCGCGCAGGGGGAAGGCCGAAAGATTGCGGTACTTGGCGATATGGGAGAACTTGGTGCAGACGAAAAACAACTGCATTACGAGGTGGGCGCCTATGTAGCAGAAAAACACATCGATTGGCTGTTTGCAGCAGGCGAATTGTCCAAAGAACTGGTGCGTGGTGTGGAAGAATATCCGGATTTTACGACACAGGTGGACTATTTTGGCAAAGATGTGGAGGCGCTTTGTTCGCGCGTTTGTGATTTTGCGCAGCCCGGCGATACGATCCTTGTAAAAGCATCACATTTTATGGACTATCCAAGAATCGTGCAAGCACTGACAAAAGAATAAGGTATCTGTGAGGGCGCTGAACAGATACAGAATAAGAATAAAAAAGAGAAACGCCGGAATGAAAAGCGTTTCTCTTTTTATTTGGGTCAAACGATCGGAACAATTCCGACAACTTTATCTCATTTGCTGATGTTTTTCCAGCATGCGGGTAATCTGTGACTGGCAGTAACTGCCCAGTTTCTTTTTCTCCTCTTTAGAGAGTGACGAAACATCTATCGGAGCGCCATACTCTAAGATCACATTGGTTTTTCGGATAAAAGGCACATGTTTCTCGAAAATATCAGCGGACCCGGTCATCGCCATCGGAACAATCTTACAGCCGGTCTTCTCAGCGATCTTCAAACTGCCTTCCTTAAAAGGCAGCATGTCTAATTCATTCTCACCATGGGCGCGGGTACCTTCCGGATAAATACACATGGAAATACCGTTTTTCACATGCTCGATTCCGGCAAGGATCGTTTTCAAACTTTCCTTAATATCCTCCCGGTTAATGAACAGGCAGTTCAGTCTGCGCATCCAGATAGATAAAAGCGGAACTTTTAACATGCTGTCCTTTGCGATGTATCCGGTCAGACGCGGACAGCGGGCGTAGGTGATGATGATGTCGAAATAACTGCGGTGGTTGCCGATGTAAAGCACCGGCTCATCTGTGGGAACAAGTTCCTCTCCGATGACCGTGAGTTTCACACCGGAAATCGCACAGATACATCGGAATGCCCATTGCACCATGCGAAGCTGTGCAAGCGCTGCACTGTTTTTCCATTTTTCATTTTTGGCGATCAGCCAGAAAATCCCAAGAAACGGAATTCCAAGGATCAGGTAAAGTAAAACAAACAATAACGCAAAAAATGTACGAATCATAACCTTTGACCTTTCATATACATAGATACAAGAAGTATAGCATAAAAGAAACGATTCTGACAATATGAGAATCAAGGGAGGATGCCATGAAACAAGGAAATGAAGCAAAAAAGAAATGGGGATCCGGAGGACGGATTGTTTTCAAAACACCTGCTTGCTGCTTAAAAGCAGTGTTCACGGCCATTTTGTGCCTGTGCCTGTGTGCCGGCTGCACGATCGAAGAAGGAGACCGAAAGAAACTGTCTGAGCCGGAGTATACCTTGGTGGCCCGGGAAGACATTCCTGAGGAACTGCTGGAGAAGATCGAGGCGGCAAAAACAGAGGAGATGAAATTGACCTATGCGGACGATGGCGTTCTTTATATTGTGCGGGGATACGGCCCGCAGCCTTCCGGAAGCAGCATACAATTGTTGGATCTGTATACTACAAAAGATGGCATTTTATGTGATACACAACTGGTGGGAGGCGGCAAAAACGCCGAAAATGACACCACAAGTGCATATCCATATATTGTGGTGAAACTGATGTGTGATGAACAAAATGTTGTGTTTGAGTGATTTTGCTCCATTGACAGAATACTATATCTTGTGGTACAATGAGATCGGCTGTTAAGTGCCGATCAGCTCGAAGCCCTGGCTGCTGAGAGCGTGAGGGTACCGAACAGTTGCGAAAGAATTCATAACAATAGCATAAGGGAGGAACTAGGATGAAACAATCTGAAATCAATAAGGTGCGTGCATCTGTGCACCAGCGTTGTGGCAACAAGGTTGTGATTCAGTTGGATCGTGGACGCAACAAGGTCGATATTCAGGAGGGTGTCATTCAGAACGCTTACCCCAGTGTATTTACCATTCTTGTAAACAGCACCGATGGAAACAATCCACCGCAGCTTCTGTCCTTTTCCTACACTGATATCATCACCAGAGATATCCGAATGAAACTGTGCTAACTGCTTTGGAAGGGCAATGCACACTTATGCAAAAAGAATCGGAATGATTCGCATAAAGATCTCTATTTTTGAATACTTATTGAATAAGTAAGTCAAAAATGGAGGTCTTTTTGTTTATGGAAACAGCAGAATATTTGGCGTGTGAACATCACCAGTTTCACGCGATCTGTGAAAAGGGCAGAGCGATCACGCAGGTCACATTAGACGATGACTACAATCTGGCAGAATACAAGCCGGACATTTTAAAGATCATTGAAGAAAAAGGGCAGGTGCGCATCGATGAGATCAAAGTCGAGCCGGATCTGGTGCGGCTTCGGGGCGCACTTCATTTCGAGGTACTCTACCGAAGCAGCGGTATGGACCGTTCCTTTGGGCATTTGCACGGGGAAATCTCCTTTCAGGAAACGGTGCGCATGGAAGGGGCCGGCGAATACGATACAGTGACGGTAGATCCCCAGATCGAGGATCTGACGATCGGAATGATCAATTCCCGGAAATTGGAGATCCGTTCTCTTCTAACACTGCAGCTGCAGTTAAAACAGCCCTGTGTGCATGGGCTGGCAACGGGTCTGAGCGGTGCCCCGGACGATAAGGTGCAGGTGCGCAAAGAACAGATAGAAGCACTGGAACTTTTGGGACAGAAAAAAGATACAAGCCGTTTTCGTACAGAACTCTCCCTTCCCTCCAATAAACCGGGGATCCGTGAGATTTTGTGGTACTCTTTGCAGCCCCGGGGGATCGATAGCCGGCTCTCGGAGGGAAAGATCGACCTGAGCGGAGAACTTTTCATACATATGGTCTACCTTGGAAACGGAGAAGCCGATCAGCTGCAGTGTCTGGAACTATCGGTTCCCATGCAGACCCAGATCAATGCCGAGGAGGCGGAACCGGAACAGATTTTTTGGGTGCGTGTGCGGCTGGCGGGAGGCGAATTGGAAGCAGCGGAAGATTTTGACGGGGAGAACCGTATGCTTCAGGTTTCGGCAGTGCTGGAAGTAGACTATACCCTGTGGCAGGAGCGAACCATGGAACTGTTACAGGATGTCTATGCGACAGACAGGGAATTGACATGCATACAGGAGCCGGTTCTTTTACAGCGGCTGCTCATAAAAAATGACTCCCGGTTCCGGTTAAATGAGCGGGTGACATTAAATACAAATGCGCAGGTGCTTCAGATCTGTTCCTGTGTAGGTGAAGTGCAGGTGGAAGCAGTTACTCCGGCAGAGAAAAGCATGGAAGTATCGGGTATTTTGAAGTTAAAACTGCTTTTTATCGCAGCAAACGACGAAATGCCGCTGATGACTGTGGATGAAACCCTGCCCTTTACAGAGTATGTAGAGGTGCCCGGTCTTCGTGCAGGCAAAGGGGATATCAGTTATGAACTGGAGGCCGGAATCGATCAGCTGACCACCGCCCTGATCGACCAGAGCCAGGTGGAATGTAAGGCGCAGATCCGTCTGTGCATGATCATTTTCGAAAACCAGAACAGGAAAAATGTGGAAACGATCCAGGTAGCAAAAGTGGATGAATCGATGCAAAAAGCGCAGCCGGGAATGATCGGTTATATCGTAAAAAACGGCGAAAAACTGTGGGATATCGCAAAGGCGCATCATGTGACGATGAAGCAGCTCATGGAGTTAAACGGGCTGACCGACGAGACGATCCACCCCATGGATAAACTCATGATCGTAAATACCATTAGTTGAAATTGAGACAGCGGCATGTTATACTAACTATGTATGCGGAGTATAATATGCCGCATCTATTAGGGATCATAACCGTTGTTTATAGTTTTTTTACGGGAGGAATTCATGATACGAGAGAGAAACAGAAGACGGATCATTGCAGCGGCACTTGTTCTATCACTGCTTGGCGGTATGACGCAGAACATCCCGGCGTCGGCGATCCGCGATGCGCAGGATAAGATCAACGAGGCCAACCAGCAGTTAAACGATACAAACAACCAGATTTCGGATATAGAGAAAAAGCAGGATTCCCTGCAGCAGGAGATCGACTCTTTGGATTCCGAACTGGTGGCGCTGCTTTTGGATATCGATGTGTTAAAAGATGAGATCGCCCAAAAGGAAGCCGACATAGAGCAGGCCACTGAGGATCTGAAGATTGCAGAAGAAACTGCCCAAAAACAGTATGAGAACATGAAAAAACGGATCCGTTTTATGTATGAGCGCGGAGACAATGCGCTGGTGGAATCCCTGCTTGGCGCAGGAAGCATGGCGGATGTATTGAACCGGGTGGAATACTTCAATCAGATCTATGACTATGACCGCACGATGCTGAACGAATATCAGGACACCGTGCAGCAGGTGGCTGACTTAAAGGACACCTTGGAGCAGGAACAGCAGGACATGGTGGCTCTGAAGGAAAATCAGGAGCAGCAGTCCAAAGAATTAGAAAAGATGCTGAATAAGAAACGTGCAACGATGGACGATTTCGACACCAAACTGGCACAGGCACAGTCATTGGCTGCTCAGTATAAAGAGACTATCCGAAAGCAAAATGAGATCATTGTGGCAGAGCAGGCGCGGATCGCGGCGGAAGAGGAACGCAGACGCCGGGAAGAAGAGGAACGCAGACGGCAGGAGGAAGAACGCCGCAGACAGGAAGCGCTTCTCCAGCAGCAACAACAACAGCAAGGCGGTAATACATCCGGCGGAACGACCACGGTGCCTGAAGGAGGCGCAAATCCCGGTTACCAGACCAATATCAGCGGACAGGAAGTCGTGGATTTCGCCATGCAGTTTGTGGGCAATCCCTATGTATGGGGCGGAACCAGTCTCACAAACGGCGCGGATTGTTCCGGTTTTGTCATGAGTGTGTTTGGACATTTTGGGATCAGCCTTCCTCATAGTTCCTATCTGCTGCGCAGCTGCGGACGGGCCGTCAGTTACAACAACGCGCAGCCCGGAGATCTGATCTGTTACAGCGGACACGTAGCCATCTATGCCGGCGGCGGCAGGATCGTCGGTGCGCAGAGTTCGGCGGTTGGTATTGCGACACAAAATGCAACCTACCGGACGATTCTGGCAGTTCGGCGCGTGTTATAACAGAAGCAGCGGGATAGATGCGCAAGAGAGTTTTGGCAAAGCAACGCAAACTCGTGAACAGGCGCATTGGTGGATCATATGAAAAGACAAATAATAAAAAGAAATCTGCAGCAGTTTCTGGCAGCAGTCGTTGTTTTCTGCCTGCTGTTTTCTGCGGGTGGTTGTGGCGTCCGCCAGCGAACGATCACTTTTCGCGAACATTTGGATGAGACAGTGCTGACGCTGGACGGGCAGGACTATCCTTTGCGGGAACTGGCGTTTTACATCGCCTATGAGGAACAGTTGATTCAGGAGCAGGCGCTGATCTATGATGCCGGCAATCCGAATGCCTATTGGAATACGCATATCAACGGACATTTTATGCGTGTGAAAGCACGGAATGAGGCGATGGATCAGGCCATCCATGACCTGATCTTTGCGAACATGGCACAGGAACTCGGCATGGAACTGGATCAGGATGAGATCGATTATGCCACGCAGCGGAGCAGCGATTTCTGGATGGATCTGGGCGAGACGGCCCAAATCCGGCTGGGCATCACGAAGGAAGAATTAACAGAAGACCTGCTTCGGATGGCATTAGCACAAAAATACCAGCAGTTATATGCGGCTATGAACGATGTGCCGGAAACGGATTACGATGCGGACGGAGCCGCTTATGAAACATTATTGGGAGAGCATACATACAAGATCAAAGACCGTCTTTGGGATGGGATTTCCATGGGGCATGTGACGCTGGATCAATAACGAAAACAAAGCAGAATGACAGAAGGAGACAGAAAAATGAACATGCAAATGGGAAATTTCGGAGCAAAAAAACAGATCAGCATCGGCAGGAACGATCCGTGCTGGTGCCGGAGCGGAAAGAAATATAAGCAGTGCCATATGTCTATGGATGAAAAGATCAAACGGATTCAGGATTCCGGACATATCGTACCGGATCATAGTATTATCAAGACACCGGATCAGATCGCAGGGATCCGTCAGAGTGCAAAGATCAATATCGCAGTGTTGGATTATGTAGCAGAGCACATCAAAGAAGGGGTTACGACCCAGCAGATCGATACGTGGGTGTATGATCTGACCACAAAGATGGGAGGCATTCCCGCACCTTTGCACTATCAGGGTTATCCGAAGAGTGTCTGCACCTCCATCAACGAGCAGGTGTGTCACGGAATCCCGGATGAAGCCGTGGTCTTAAAAGAAGGCGATATCATCAATGTGGATTGCTCCACCATCTTAAATGGCTATTTCTCTGACTCCTCTCGCATGTTCTGCATCGGAGAAATCAGTCCGGAGAAAAAACGCCTCGTAGAAGTTGCTAAGGAGTGCTGCGACATCGGATTAAAAGAAGTAAAGCCCTGGGGATTTCTCGGAGACATGGGACAGGCGGTTCATGACCATGCCTATGCAAATGGTTATACCGTTGTGCGCGAGATCGGCGGTCATGGCATCGGTTTGGAATTCCATGAAGATCCATGGGTGAGTTATAATTCCCTGCGGGGGCAGGAAATGCTCATGGTGCCCGGCATGATGTTTACGATCGAGCCCATGATAAACATGGGAAGCGTAGAGATCTTTATCGATGAAGCCAACGGCTGGACCGCATATACTGATGACGGAATGCCTTCCGCACAGTGGGAGTACATGGTGCTCGTTACGGAAGAGGGGGCAGAAGTGATCTCCTACTAGTAAAAACCGTGCATGTGGGGCCGCTGTTTAGTCCAGGATATCTTCCGAGTGTTCATGCGCAGTTTTTGGAAAAACAGACAATTTATTATTCAGATCACAAGTGGCCAGCAGCACATCTTTCACCTCTGAAAAACCCAGTGCGTGAAGTTGGGTTGTGAGCCACTTTTTGTCTTTTCCGGAGTGCTGCAGATTGTGTTCCATCATGTGACCGTCCAACACAAGCACGGCGGTCAGATCTTCATCCTCCGGTTTTAGATTCAGGTCATTTACAGTCACCGGCCGGTCTGTTACTTTGGGCAGAAAACTCAGTCGGCCGTTACCCTCTAATACAATGGCCTGAAGTTTGGAAATGTCAAAATATCCGCTGACGCGGCATTGTTCTAACAGTTCGTTCAGGTCAATTTTTGCTTTTTTTAAATTTTTTTCGTAGATCACGCCATGATGAAGCAGGACAAGCGGTTTTCCGTTAAGAAAGCGGCGTGCACAAATGGATTTTTCTGTCAGTTCGGACAGAAGAACGGTGACGATACCGTAGACAATCATGCCGGTCAGCGGTCTGTGGTAGTCCTCCAGATTGGTTGCCAGTTCAGCAGCGATGGAGCCGATAGTAATGCCGTTGATATAATCAAACAGACTTAACTCCGACATCTGACGGTAGCCCATCATTTTTGTCAGTAAAAATAAAACAGTCAGTGACACAACAGACAAAACGATCACATGCAAGATTTCCTGAGACATCGTATTCCTCCTGATCTTGAAACCTGAAGTTCTATCATTGGCAGGTTTCCATTGAATGATTATGAAGGTTAGTATTTGGATATTTGCGAAAAAAATACCCCAAAAGGTTAGAAGATTAGGCATTGTCGTATTCCAAAAAGCGTCAATCTATGCTATTCTATAAGAATATTTATACACAAAATCTGTTTGGATTATGAGGAGAGAAAAAGATGACTCAGACAGGCAGAAAAAACGAACGAACAGATACGAATAAAGTAACGGTCCTTGGGGCAAGAGGAAGTATTCCCGTCAGCGGAACGGATTTTTCCGTATATGGAGGAGCTACCTCCTGCGTGCTTTTAGAGGCAGATACTTCTGTGCAGGAAGAAAACAGACAGCAGGTGATCGTTTTTGATGCAGGAAGCGGGATTTTGAACCTTCCGAAACGGGTGTGGAAGGAACATACGACCGTTCACGTTTTGCTGTCGCATTTTCATTTGGATCATCTGATGGGAATTCCCATGAGTCCGATGCTGTTTGATCCTTCGGCAGAAGTCATCTTTTATGCGGAGGATTTTGAAGGGATCCCGAAGGTATTTCAGCAAATGATGGCAGAGCCCCTTTGGCCGGTGGGCCCCGGTGTTTTCAAGGCAAAGATCAGTTATCGGCTGATTGCAGGCAGGCCCATCGTTCTCAATCAGGAACAGGCAGATCAGGGAACGGAAGTACCGCTGACCGTAACTGCGGTTCCGGTCATCCATCCCGGCGGTGCACAGGCATTTCGCGTGGATTGGGGAACTCACAGCATGGTATATGCGACAGACTGTGATCCGGACGAGGGAAACGGCCGTTATCTGGAACGGTTTGCGGCAGACACGGATCTGTTGATCTTAGATGCACAGTACACCGAGGAAGAATACGAAAACTGCAGAGGTTTTGGGCATCCGAGCATGCGCACGGCCGCGGAGGTGATCGAGGCAAGCGGGGCCGCGAGAGGTCTGTTTTTCCATCACGCGCCGACTCATACGGATGCACAGTTAAAAGAGATGGAAGAAACGCTGCAACAGTACTATCAACACATATCTTATGCAAGAGAGGGAGACGTGATTACGTTATGCAAGAAGATACCTTACAGAAAATATTAAATATCGGAATTGCGTTCTCCAAAGAGAAACATCGGGAGCAACTGCTGGATCAAATCCTGACAGCTGCAATGGATATCACGCACTGTGACGGCGGAACGCTGTATATAAAAAAAGGAGACGCACTGGAATTTAATATCATGATCACGCGCTCACAGGGCATTCACAAGGGAGGCGAAGCCGGCGCCATTACCTTGCCGCCGGTGCCTTTGTCCGAGAAAAATGTGTGTGCCTGCGGCGTGTTGTTTCGCCAGTTGATCAATATCCCGGACGTATATGAGAGTGCGCGATACGATTTTTCCGGACCGAAAAACTATGATGCAATGACCGGTTACCATACACAGTCCATGCTTGTAGTACCTTTGGAGGATGACAAGGAACGTATCATAGGTGTGGTGCAGTTGATCAATGCGCTGGATGAGGATGGAAATGTCATTCCCTTCAGGGAAGAATACGAACAGATCCTGCTTGCCATGGGCTCACAGGCGGCCATCTGTCTTGTGAATATGAATTATTCACAGCAGATCACGCAGATGCTGGATTCCTATGTGAAAGTCATGTCAACCGCCATCGACGCCCGCACACCGTACAATGCGAACCATACCAAAAATATGGTCACCTATGCGAAACGGTTTATCAGTTGGCTGAATGATCAGCACGGGATGTGGAATTTCGAGGATAAAAAAATACAGGAATTTCTCATGAGTGTGTGGCTGCACGACATCGGAAAATTGATCACTCCTATGGAGATCATGGATAAACAGGATCGGCTGGCAGACAATTATGCCCGTATCATGGATCGGTTTGAAAAGATCCGGCTGCTCATGCGGATCGCCCATTTAGAAGGAAGGGCAAGTAAGGAAGAACTGGATGCCTGTTTGGAAGACCTTCGGCAGGCAGCAGAACTGGTCACAAAAGTCAATACGATGGGCTATTTGCCGGAGGATCTGGCAGCAGAGATCGAAGTGCTTGCAGCGCGCACGTA
>CAMBUC010000003.1 GCA_945871045.1 uncultured bacterium | reverse complement strand
TGACCATCGTGGCATTCGGAACGAGTCTTCCGGAATTGTGTACGTCCGTTGTTGCCGCGAAAAAGGGAAAGGCGGATCTTGCGATCGGAAATATCGTAGGAAGCAATATCTTTAATATCTTATTTGTTGTAGGAACGACCGCGCTGATCATTCCGGTGCCTTTTAACCCTGCATTTGTGATCGACTCTACAGTCGCGATCGCGGCAGCAGTATTGTTGTGGATCTGCGTGTTGAAAAATAAAAGATTAACACGTCCCGGCGGAGTTGTGATGCTGGCGGGTTATGTTGGATATTTTGCTTACCTGATGATGAAATAAAACTGCCGCCCAATGTCCTGAGATGTTGGGCGGTCTTATAATGGGAGTTTGTCGGATGAAGAATAAGTATAGACAGATCATCCGTTTGATCTGTGTGGGAATCCTGTTTGCCGCAGTGATCATTGTATTTGTACATAAAGGAATCATCCCAAGATTTTGGGAGAAAACGGACGAAGCGGTTCAAACAGAGCAAGTGGAAACGCTGGAGCATGTGGATCAATCCCCGGAGAAAGAGGAAGAACATTCAGAAGAAACCGCTGCAGAGGAGAAGAAACAAGATGCTCCATCGGGTTTGGAAGATCCTGATCAATCTGAGGATCGTGAGACAGATGGACAGTCGGAACCGGAGGATCCACAGCCGGAGGAGTCAGTATTATCTCCGGAGGAGCAGTTACAGGCATATTTGGAGGAAGATCCCCGCACCCCGACGGATGTAAAGGGAGTATTTATCACCGGAGCAGTGGCCGGCACAGCAAATACGATGCCGCAGTTGACGGAACTGGTGGAGAATAGTTCCCTCAATGCGATGGTCATTGATATTAAAAATGATGCGGGGGAAGTCACCTATAAGATGGGCCTGCCCTTAGCGCAGGAGATTGGCGCGGAAATCCGCTATGTCTCTGATATGCCGGCGCTTATCAAACAACTGAAGGAAAAGAATATTTATCTGATTGCCCGTGTCGTTGCCTTCAAGGATCCCATGCTGGCAGAGAAAAAGCCGGAATTTGCAATGAAAAATGCGGATGGAACGGTATTCCATGATAACAACGGTCTTGCGTGGGTAAATCCCTATCAGGAAGAAGTGTGGGATTATCTGATTGACCTCAGTAAGCAGGCGGCTGCACTTGGATTTGACGAGATCCAGTATGATTATATCCGTTTTTCAACAGCGAAAGGTATTTCCGAAGCAGATTTTGGAGCAGTATCAGAAGGAAAGACGAAGCAGGATGCGATAAGCGGATTTATGAAAAAGGCTTATGAGACGTTGGCGCCTATGGGCGTCTATGTATCCTGTGATGTGTTTGGAACGATCATATGTAATGAAACGGATGGTCAGTTGATCGGGCAGGATTATGTGGAGATGGCACAGTATTGTGATTACATCTGTCCGATGGTATATCCGTCTCATTATGTGAACAATGCTTATGGAATAGAGGTTCCCGATGCAAAGCCCTACGATCTAATCTATGCCGCTGTGGCAGATGGTGAAAAAAAATTGCAGGAAGCCAAAGATGCAGATCCGTCGGCACATTTTGCAAAACAAAGACCGTGGCTGCAGGCGTTTACTGCTTCGTGGGTCGATGGGCATATTCCATATCGGGGACAGCAATTACAGGATCAGATCCGCGGTGCCGTAGACGCAGGCGTAAGTGAGTGGTTATTATGGAATGCTTCCAACAATTACGACAATGTAAAAAGCGGTTTATAGGCAAAATAAAAGGAGATTCAAGGGAACTTGAACCTCCTTTTTCTGTCCGTTTTTATTTATTGGATCGTCTCCAAATGTTCATTTTTTCTGCTTCTGCGATCAGTTCATCACGGAAGTCGGGATGAGCGATAGAGATCAGAGCCTCTGCCTTCTGCCAGGTAGACATACCCTTCACATTTACCATACCATATTCCGTAACAACGAAATGGGTGTTGGCGCGGGTATCCGTTACGATGGAACCGTTTGCAAGTGTCGGGCGGATACGAGAGTGCAGTTTGCCTTCTCTGTCAGAGAAGGTAGAAGAGCAGCAGATAAAACTCTTTCCGCCGTTGGAAAGATATGCGCCAAGAACGAAATCTAACTGTCCGCCGGCGCCGCTGATGTGCTTGATACCGGAAGACTCGGAACTGATCTGGCCAAACAGGTCGATGTCAACGCAGTTATTGATGGAGATGAAATTATCAAGGGCTGCGATGGAACGGATGTCGTTGGTGTAACTAACCGGAGCGCTCATCAGTTCGGGATTTTCATTGATGTAGTCATACATTTTCTTTGTTCCGCATCCGAAACCGTAGGTCTGACGATAGCGGTCGATATTTTTCTTGGAACCGTTGATCTTTCCGGCTTTTGCAATATCTACGAATGCATCTACATACATTTCCGTATGAACGCCGAGATCCTTCAGATCCGATTCTGCGATCATGGAACCAACGGCGTTGGGCATTCCACCGATTCCCAACTGTAAACATGCACCGTTAGGGATCTGTTCTACGATCAGTTTTGCAACTGCCTTATCAACATCAGTTGCAGGACCGCCGGCGCCCAGTTCTCCGATGGGGGGATTCTCGCCTTCAACGATATAGTCCACATCGCTGATATGTACGTTATTTTCGAAACCACCGAGACAACGAGGCATGTTCTCATTTACTTCCACGATAACTGTCTTTGCCATTTCGCAGGCAGCAGCTAAATGAGAAGCGTTCGGTCCGAAGTTAAAGTAACCGTGGGCATCCATCGGTGCGCAGACGATCATGACAACATCGGAGCAGTTCCCATCGCGATAGTAGCGGGGCAGTTCCGAATAACGGATCGGTGAATAGTATGCGCAGCCCCGGGCGATCAGTTTGCGCTCAATACCTGACATATGCCAGGAATTCCAACAGAAATGTTCTCCCGCATCTTCACGCTCAAAAACTGCTAAAGGTTTTAATAAAATACCACCGCGCAACTTTACATCTTTTAATTCGTCAGTGCGTTTCGCAAGTGCCTTGTCCAATACGTCCGGTGTTCCGTTGCACCAACCGTAATCAACCCAGTCGCCGGATTTGATCACTTTTACGGCCTCATCAGCAGACACTAATTTCTGCTTGTATTCATCCTGAAAACTCATAAGAACCCTCCTTGTAATGTAGATTTGAAAGTGTAAGCAACCAATCTTAGTTGTTAAATAATTAACATTATCTTTATCTTAACACGTTTCCGGTTATTTCGCAATGTTCCGAAACAAAAAAAGAGATCGGTTTGTCGATCTCTTTTCAACAGTATAGGGATTCCTATAACTTTATGTGGGAAACGGCTTAGACAGCCATGCTGCATACAAGAAATTCATCACCCGGAAGAGAGATTTCTGTGTAGGAATCGTAGGGGTTTTCCTGTTCTTCTTCGTCTGCCGGTGCGCTGTTCGTCTGCTGACTGCTGTCCTCGGTTACTTCGCCTTTCGTCTCGGATGATGCAGAACCCTTGTTCTCAGAGGAAGAATCTTCCTTTGAATCAGAGGATTCGGAGTCACTTTTCTTGTCGGACGAAGTAGTTTCGCTCTTGGAAGAAGAACTTTGCTTGCTCTTGTCTTTGTCCTTATCTTTGTCTTTATCGTTCTTCTTATCTGAAGATCCGTGACCATCTTTGTCGGTGCTGTTGTTTGCAGCGGCCGGAGCGCTGACATCGGTCTCTTCATTTGAGGCTACAGCAGTGGAAGGACTACTTGTATTGTCGGAATCCGTCGGCGTGTTTGCAGCAGCCGGAGTCACAACATTGCTGTTTGAAGGATTCTCGGGAACAACTGCTTGTTCCTCGCTGGATTCGGCACTTTTTGATGCAGATGCAACGTCCACCGCATCAGTTGGTTTGCTGTCAGAAGAAACTGCATTCGGATCAACCGGAATTTCTTCGGCAACAGGTTCTTTTTTGTCCAAAGAAGCGGCAGCAACGGCTTCGGTGATGGAAGTCCCGGAAGCGGCGGCTGTTTTTGTCTGCTCTAACTCTGCAACAGACAGATCGGCAAGAACTACAGGATCGACATCTTGAGGATCCACTGCCACATGAGCGATCTCATTGATCAACTCCATTTTGCCGGCGCTGATACCATAAGAATCGGCAGAGTCCTTGATTTCTTTGGAGACATTCACAGTCGTGATAGAACATGTTTCTACGGTAACTGTATTCGCTGTAAATTCATCTACAGTAGACATGAGAGAACTGGCTTTGTCATCTTTGTCAGAATAAACGCCGATGATCATATAGTTTGTATTCTCTGAATCAATGTAGGCTTCTGTGGATAATTGTTCAACTGTGATGGTAAGTGCTGTCGTGATGTCTTTGTTTTTGATGGAGGCGCCGATCATATCTACGATGGCTGCACCTTCGTCATTCATACCATTGGCGGCAATCACACGGTTAAACGCGTTAAGCGAGTAAGTAATAGAAGGATTGATGTCCAAACTGACGTAAGAGATCGGATTGCTCCAGGTGTATGTTCCCATACCACCGCAAGCAGCAATAACGATCGCAGCAGAGGCAGCGATGGCAGCCTGTTTCGGAAAATGGATCACTTGCGGCTGCATCAGGATTTCCTGTCCGATGGCATAACTTTTATTTTTGATCTTTTCAAAGCGACCATCTTCACGAAGCGCAACAGCGTCATTTCCGTTTAGATCAACGATAACGGCTTTCATCGTTCCTTCTCCTTTCTAACTGGCCTTTGCCAGAATTATTTGATATATTCCTGCAGCAACGGAAAATCGTTACAAGCAATCTCCGTTGCGGTTATAATATATTTACGGTGACGTTCTAAAATTTTTCGGGGTATCTTAGTATTTTCAGAAATATTTTTTATTGGAAACAGTTTTGTCTGGCGCATTTTTTTCACCAGTTCAGGGTTCTCCCGGATGTAAGCGATGGCTTGAAAGCAGGCTGTTTTTGTTTTTGCTGCCTTCGGCGAGCAATCGGTCAGCTCCATGAAGGAGATCTCGTATCCGGCTAAAATGTCGTTTAAAGCCAGAATCTCATCGCGAATCGGATTTTCGTCACTGGTGCTGGTGGCACGGACGATATGTAACTGGTATGCGGAATTATCGGAATCTTCATCCACATTTCCTTCAAATACGTAGGGCTCCATGGATTGCTCACTGGAAAACCGTGCCTGAGACCGAACGTAGTCTGTCAGTTTTCGTTCGATCAGAAGTCTTGCGTAAGACTGAAAATTGCCTTTTTGTGCATCGTAGGTGTCAATGGCATTTGAAAAAGCAATCAGTGCGATGGACCATTCATCATCACTCTTGGTGATGAAGCGCTTGGTGAAACGGTTGGCACACCCGATGATAAATTTTTCGTTCTTTATTATAAATGCGTTGCGAGCCTCTTCAGAGAGCGCGGCCTTTAACGCTTCTTCCCCCATGTTCGAAAACATTGTATCTCCTTTGAATCTCTGGTTGTAAAAAGAGTCCATTCTTGACTATACCATGTTTGCGGAAATTGTCAAGGCTTCGCAGTATTTGTCTGTCAGCCGGGGTTATCCGGAGGGCGGACCGGTGGGATGATATGTTGTGTAAGATCTGTTCGTACCTCATAAAAAACAGCGGATGCATGAATGAGGAAAGGTTTTCGGGAATTATGGGTTGTGAGTTCAGGCGTTATGTGGTAGGTTATATAGAAGAATCAGAGAGATAAAAATGGAAGAGCAGATTGTATAAACAAAGAGGATCAATAATAGAAACTATGGCTACAGAAACCTATGGAAAGAAGCAAAGAAATCATATAACAACGCACGCGTCGAAGCCGCCGGTAAAAGATCATAAAAAATCAGCGGATCTTTGTCCGGTTGCAAAGAAGTGCGGTGGTTGTCAGTTACAGGGTGTTTCTTATGAGAAGCAGTTAGAAAAGAAGCGCAAGTTAGTGAAGGAGTGCGTGGGAGATGTGCGAGTGCTTTCGCCCATCGGAATGGAAGACCCCTTACATTATAGAAATAAGGTGCATGCGGCTTTTGGCAGAGACCGGAAGGGCAATGTGATCAGTGGTGTTTATGAGAGCGGAAGTCATAGGATCGTTCCCGTTGAGCACTGTATGATCGAGGATGAGCGGGCGGATGCCATCATTGCGACGATCAGAAGTATGTTAAAATCCTTTAAGATCAAGACCTATGATGAGGACAGCGGATACGGTTTGCTGCGTCATGTGATGGTGCGTACCGCCCATGCAACGGGAGAAATCCTTGTGGTACTGGTGCTGGCATCACCGATCCTGCCCGCGAAAAATCATTTTGTGAAAGCACTGCGGGATGCACATCCACAGATTACATCCATTGTTTTAAATGTGAATGATCGAAATACAAGTATGGTTCTTGGCGAGAGAAATATTGTATTATATGGAAAAGGATACATCGAGGACGAACTGTGTGGGAACCGTTATCGGATCTCGCCAAATTCCTTTTATCAGGTAAATGCCCTTCAGACGAAGGTGCTTTACGAAAAGGCGATAGAATATGCAAAACTGACGGGACAGGAAACCGTGATCGATGCCTATTGCGGCATAGGAACCATCGGCATGACAGCAGCGGCCTATGCGAAGCAGGTCATTGGCGTAGAGTTAAACCCATCGGCTGTAAAGGATGCCATCGCAAATGCAAAGAGAAATGCATGTAAGAACATTTCCTTTTATCAGGATGATGCAGGAGCATATATGCGAAACCTGGCGCTGCTTCCAAAGGAAGAACGGGTCCATGTAGATGTAGTGTTTATGGATCCCCCCAGAAGCGGAAGTACGGAGACATTTATAGATTCGGTGGTACTGCTGGCTCCCAAACGCGTGGTATATATTTCCTGCGACCCGCATACCCTTGGAAGAGATCTGGATTATTTCAGGAAAAACGGATACCGGCCGGTGGAATGTCAGCCGGTTGATATGTTCCCGTTTACGGATGATGTGGAAAATGTGGTATTATTAGAGAAAACGGGAACTGATGGAATGAGACGTGGATCAAATGGAACGAAGACCGTAACACGAACGAAGATAGAGAGGACTGGAAAGAAAAATGAACCAAAAAGAAAATCAGGAGATGTTAAATCAGGCGATCGCGGATATCAAAAAGAATTACGCAAAACACGAACTGCTCCGGGCAGTGGAAGATCGAAGGCTTCCAAATCGCAATCAGGTAAAAGATCTCATTAGAGAATTGCGGTGTGCGATGTTTGCCGGTTATATGGAGCAGGAGGATTGCTTTCAGAGCAATCTGAATGACTATGTTGCGTACAAGTGCAGCAGTGCGATCCACAAATTGCGTGAACTGATCGTAACGGCTTTAGAATGTGCAGAGCATGGGAAAAAGACACGCAAAGAACTGACCATGGAGGCGGAAAACATTGCCTGCAGATTTGCGGCGCGGATCCCGGCGCTTCAGGAACTGCTCTTAAAGGATGTGCAGGCAGGCTTTGATGGAGACCCGGCTGCAAAGAGTAAGGAAGAGATCATTTTCTGCTATCCCGGTTTCTTTGCAATTTTTGTGTTCCGTATCGCCCATGAACTGTATGTGAACAAAGTTCCTTATATTCCCCGTATGATGACAGAATATGCCCATTCCGGAACGGGAATCGATATCAATCCGGGGGCGACCATCGGCGAATATTTCTTCATTGATCATGGAACCGGTGTGGTCATTGGTGAGACAACGGAGATTGGAAATAACGTGAAGTTGTATCAGGGCGTGACTCTTGGAGCGCTTTCTACCCGCAAGGGACAGTTGTTGTCTGATGTCAAACGTCATCCGACCATTGGAAATAATGTAACTGTGTATTCGAACGCGAGCATTCTCGGCGGAGAGACTGTGGTGGGTGATAATTCTACCATAGGTGGTGGCGCCTTTATCACCGCGTCTGTACCGGAAAATACCCGCGTCCAGGTGGGTCCGACAGATCCGGGAAATGTGTAAATGATGATCAGATCGTGGTGTTTTGGAAAATGCGTCAGATGATCTTTGCTTTTGGTGCTTTTACTGTCACTTTGCAGATCCGGCTGACGCCATCCACCTTTACCGTGATGGTTGCTGTTCCTTTTTTTCTGGCGATGATGAGTCCGCTTTCATCCACACTGGCAACGGCTGAGGCAGAGGAGCGGAAGGTCAGAGGCCGTTTGGAAGAACAGTTTGGGACAAGTTGAAAGTTTTCCTCTGGATAAAGGGAGATGCTGGAGCGATTCAGTGAAAGAGAAGGTTTTTTTATGGTGATCCTGCACTTTGCACTGACACCGTCAGCGGTGGCGCGGATGATCGCACTGCCGCATTTTTTTGCGGTCACGAGCCCGTCTTCGTCTACACTGGCAATGGCTGAGGCAGATGAGCGCCAGCGAAGGTCATGGCCGGTGGAAACGGTGGCAGACAACTGAACAGATTCGCCGTTTTCTAAAGTGATCTGGCTTTCGCTGATCGTAATGACAGATTTTTCCACGGTGACTTTGCAGGATGCTTCTGCGTTTTTGATCTTTGCGGTGATCGTACAGGTGCCGGATTTTTTGCCGGTAACAACTCCATATGTGTTGACGCTTGCGATAGAAGAACTGCTGCTTTTAAAAGTAGGGATCTTTCCGTTTGATGTGACAGCGACTAAAAGAAATTGCCCGTCAATCGGAATCGACTGATAATAACTGGAAAGCAGGATCAATGGGAAAGGGTCGCTTGCGGCATTTGTGAGATTGATCTGAGGCAGCGCCAGCGTGCATGTGAGAAGAATGGTCAGCAAAAACCGGCGGATGGGATGTTTGGATCGAAAGGTCATAGTAGTTCCTCCTTTATAGAAATGCTGAGAAATCTGCCGTACCCTGTCCAAAGAATAGCACGGAAAAATGGAAAAGTAAATTGTGAAAACCAACGATGACAAAATGAAACTGTCATACAAAGTATACAATCAGAAGTCCCAATTTATGGAAAATGAATTGGACTTTTTGGATATTTGGGTGTATTCTATGTTACATAAATGAGGTGAGAGTATGCGTGAAATCGAGTTTAAGATGGAACGGACCGGTCTGGTAAAAGAGGGCGATGTGCTGCCGGTTACCGAGGGAAAACTCCCGAATTCCTATTATTATACACTGGGCAATGCCTATGCCATGTCAGCAAACTATACGTTTCGGGAACGTCTGACTTGTACGGAGGGCACTGTGAAAGAGATCAAAGAAACGCCAAAGGGATTTTTTGTGACTGTTTGTTTTGATGAATGAGTATCTGGCAAGGAGTTTTCCTGTCGATTCCGGTATCAGATGGAAGACTGGCGACTGGCAGAGTATTTATCTGATGGAATCTGATGGGAGCAAAAAACGAAAAGTGCGCGTAAATTTTATGGAAGATGTATAACAATGGCAAATCAAAACAGAAACAATCATACAACAGATCGGGTTTTGGCAGACAGTTTGAAAGCGCTGGTCCTGCACAAACCTGTTGAAAAGATCACGATTAAGGAGATCACAGATCAGGCGGGCGTGATCCGTCCGACGTTTTATAATCATTTTCAGGATAAATATGAATTGTTAGAGTGGATCATTCGGGAGGAAATCCTTGTACCGGCGCATCCGCTCATCCGCAATGGTCTTACGAATCAGGCGGTGCTCCTTGTTTTTTCCAGTTTGCTGCGGGAGAAAGAGTTTTACAGCAGAATCAGCCGGATGGATGGACCCATCACATTTGAGGATCTGGTGTCCAAGTGCATCAAGGAGATGCTGGCAGATCTGTTTTCAGAGCGCGTGCGCAAAAAAAACGGTCGTTTTCCGTGGATGACGGTAGATATGCTGGCAGAGTATTATGGGCGGGCCATGTGTTTTGCTGTGCAGGTGTGGATCAGACAGGGCATGACGGTGCCACCGCAGGAGATGGCAGATGTCTATGAATATCTGATGACACATTCCATGGAGCAGGCGATTGAAGAAGTGTAAGGAACATAAAAAAAAGAAGCATTTGCGACTATACAAATCGATTCATTTGTATAGGGAAGAATACATAAAAAAAGAATTGTATAACCGACTGTGACAGGGAAAAGGGATTGAATATGGAAGTGTTCAATTCTTTTTTTTATACTCATTTTCAGATGAAAAAGAAAGGGTGATAACTATTATGAAAAAAATTGGAAAGGGAGTTGTAAAGTGTAGGGTAATGATCCTGATCTTATCAGTTCTGCTTTTAGTTCCCTCCGCAATCGGTTATTTTAACACAAGAGTCAATTACGATATTCTCTCTTATCTTCCCAGTGAGATCGAGACGATGAAAGGCCAGGAGATTTTAAAGGATGAATTCGGTATCGGAGCCTTTTCTCTATGCGTTGTGGAAGGCATGGAAGACAAAGATGTTTGTTCGCTGGAAGAGAAGATGGAGGAAATCCCGCATGTGAAAAAGGTGGTGTGGTACGACACCATCGCGGATCTGTCACTGCCGATGGAAGTGCTTCCGGATGATATCTATCAGATTTTCAATGATGATGACACGAATTCTACACTGCTGGCAGTTCTATATGATACAGGAATGTCCGAAGACGAGACGATGGATGCGGTGAAACAGATCCGCAGCCTTGCAGATGGACAGTGCTTTGTCAGTGGTATGTCAGCCGTCATTACAGATATCAAGGATCTTTCGGCGAAAGAGGTTCCAATTTACGTGATCCTTGCGGTGGTCTTAGCAATCGTAGTGCTGTCACTTACGATGGATTCCGCGATTGTTCCCGTATTCTTCCTTTTAAGTATTGGAATGGCGATCATTTACAATCTCGGAACCAATGTGGTGAAAGGAGAAATCTCCTATGTGACACAGGCGCTTGCAGCGGTGCTTCAACTTGGTGTGACAATGGATTATTCCATTTTCCTGTGGCACAGTTACGAAGAAGAGTGTTCGCGGACGTCTGATCATAAAGAGGCAATGGCCACCGCCATCGCCAATACGATCACTTCGGTTGTAGGTAGTTCGGTCACGACGGTTGCCGGTTTCATAGCACTTTGTTTTATGAGTTTTACCCTTGGTATGGATCTTGGAGTTGTTATGGCGAAAGGTGTGGTATTCGGTGTGATCAGCTGCGTCACCATTTTACCTTCCATGATCCTTGTATTTGATAAGGCGGTAGAAAAGACGAAGCATCGCCCCATTCTTCCGGATCTGGGACGGATCGCCGGATGGATCACAAAGCATTATAAATGGTTTGCAGCCGCATTTGTGCTCATTCTGGTGCCTGCCGTTTATGGATATACCCATACGGATGTCTATTATGATCTGGCGGGAACATTACCGAAGGATCTTCCGAGTATTGTCGCAAATGAAAAACTGGAAGACCGTTTTGAAATGAATGCAACACATATTTATCTCATCGACTCTTCGCTGCCGGCAAAAGATGTGGTCCGCATGATCGATGAGGTTAACGAAGTGGATGGGGTGAAAGCCACGATCGGTTTGGAGGCCATTCTGGGGGCCGGTTTTCCGAAAGAAATGCTGCCTTCCGATATTCTCTCCGTTGTACAGAGTGATAAATATGAACTGTTGATGGTAAGTTCTGAATATGCAGTGGCATCTGACGAAGTGAATGCCCAGTGCGACAAACTGGATGAGATCCTGAATCGGTACGATGCAAAGGGTATGTTGATCGGTGAAGCGCCTTGTACAAAGGATCTGATCAATATTACAGATGATGACTTTAAGCGTGTCAGCGCAGTATCGATCTTAGCGATCTTTGCCATCATCCTCTTGGTATTTAAGTCGATCAGCCTTCCGATCATTCTGGTCTCAGTTATTGAGTTTGCGATCTTTATCAACATGGGTATTCCGGCGTATACAGGCACGGTGCTTCCCTTTATCGCATCCATCGTCATCGGAACGATTCAGTTGGGGGCAACTGTTGACTATGCGATTCTTATGACGAATAAGTACAAGTTGGGCAGATCCGGCGGTTTGGAGAAAAAAGAAGCGATCACATAGGCCCTGGAGGGTTCGATCCAGTCCATCCTCGTCAGTGCACTGAGTTTCTTCTCGGCAACCTTTGGTGTAGGTATGTATTCCAATATCGATATGATCAGTTCTCTGTGTATCTTGATGGCACGAGGAGCGATCATCAGTATGTTCGTAGTAATTTTTATTCTGCCGTCTATGTTCATGATCTTTGATGGGGTGATCATTCGGACGAGCATGGGTTTTCGCAGACACGAGAGGAAAGAAAGACGGGAGATATCCGTTGAGTAGGTTCATTTTTAATAAAAAAGTTCAGGACAAAACAGGAGGTTCCAATTATGAAGATCAAAGAATTACAAAAAAGATTTAGTGGTAAATTTGCTATCCGTATGATGGCAGGCGTATTAGTTATAGCAATGGCAGGCGGAAGTTTTGCAGCCGGCTATATGCAGGGTGCCAATGAGCAGGCGATGATGGTGGAAGCAGCAGAAAAATCCGAACTGGAGGAAAAGATCGGCGAATTGGTCAATCAGAAAAAGGGTGTTGATGATACCACAAAAGATGAGACCGTGTATGTGATCTCTGATGCAAAGGGAAATGCAGGAAAGGTCATTGTAGAAGAGTGGCTGAAAAACCGTGATGGCGCTGATACGATGGAGGATGTATCTGACCTGAAGGGGATCACCAATATCAAAGGGGATGAGACATTTACACAAAATGGCAAGAAACTGATCTGGCAGGCAAACGGAAAAGATATTTATTATGAAGGAACAACTGACAAACAGGTGCCGATCACGGAACGCGTAACCTATTATCTGGATGGAACAGAGATCGAACCGGAGCAGTTGGCCGGTAAGAGCGGAAAGGTCACGATCCGTTTTGATTATGAAAATCATGAAAAGACAACCATCGAAAAGGACGGAAAGAAGATGGAAGTCTATGTCCCCTTTACCGTGATGACCGGTATGGTTGTAAGCGATGATTTTACGAATATTGAGGTCACCAACGGAAGAGTGATTTCTGACGGAAAGAACAACATCGTTGTGGGAATGGCAATGCCCGGTCTTCATGAGAGTCTGCAAAAAGAATCAGATGATTTTGACAGTGACATTGAATTTCCGGATTATGTAGAAGTAAGTGCTGATGTAGAGAATTTTTCTTTGGAAATGACCGCTTCTATCGCAATGAGCGGACTGCTTTCCGATCTGAATTTAGGAGATATTGATCTCAGTGATATTGAAGATTCCATCAAGGATCTGTCAGATGGAAGTGAACAACTTCAAGATGGCAGCAAGCAGATGAAAGACGGCCTTGGAACCTTAAAGGACCGCATGGGTGAGTTTACAAAGGGTGCCTCTGATCTTAGCAGCGGCATCAAAGACTACACAGAAGGTACAAAGAAATTAAAAGATGGACTTCATACATTAAATGCCAGTGTCGGAACTTTGTCAAAGGGTGCGGAAGCATTAGATGCAAGCGCAAAAACCATCGCATCCGGAGTGAAGACCTTGGATCAGGCGCTGCATGCACCTATGAGCGAGAACGAGAAAGCAGCTGCAAAACAGCAGGTATCCAAGCAGTTTGCAGAAAACAGTGAAACCTATCAGTATATTTATCAGTCAGCAGCGAGCAATTTCACAAACACCATGACCAGCGAAGCCACAGTTGGACAGATTCAGGCAGGAATTGCCGGTGTGGGATTGACCAGTGATGGTGTAGTTGCGGCACTTGCACAGTATTATGCAGAGCATGGTTTTATAGATGCAACAACCGGAAAACAGTACAGTCCGACCCAGTGTCAGGCAACAGTTCCCGGAACCAATACGACGTATGCTGCATATTTTGCCGGTTCAGTGTTAAAGGGAGGACTTGCACAGGCAGTTGCAGGCGGCATTGCAGCAAACGGTTCGGATGCAGTCGGCAAATCAGTGGTATCGGCCTGTGAGAGCGCGGCTCAGACAGCAGCCATTCAGGGCGCTGAGAATGCGAAACAGACGATTGCGGCGCAGATCGAAGCAGTGGATGAAACGAGCGGTTACAGTCTGGTAAGCGGTACTTCTGCACTCAACGAAGGTATTTCCACATTGGCAGCAAATGTTCCGGAACTGGTATCCGGCGTCAGCCAACTGGCAACCGGTGCAAATACATTGGTAGCAAACAATGATCAATTGAAAAACGGAGCCTTCGATCTGTCGGACGGAGCAAATAAGATCTCAGAGGGTGTTGGCCAGTTGGATGATGGTGCTGACGAACTGTATCGCGGCGTTGTGAAGTTCAACGAAGAGGGAATTTCAAAACTTGTAGATGCATTTCATGGTGATGCAAAGGATCTCATCGATCGGATCGATGCGGTCGTACAGGCCGGAGAGAACTATACAACATTTACAGGACTTGCCAAGGATCAGGTTGGTAGTGTAAAATTCATCATAAAGACAGATGCAGTAAAGGTATCTGAATAAAAGCCTGCGAGGGATAAAAATGAACTGGTTAGAGACGATTCTGGTGACGGTTGGCATTTCCTTGGACATTTTTGCGGCAATGGAATGTAAAGGAGCGCAACTTTCAAAAATAGAAAAGAAACCGCTGGTGATCTTGTGTGTGCTGTTTGCCCTTTGGCAGACAGCTGCACTTTACATCGGAAGTGCTATGGGAGCATGGCTGCGTATGCGGGAGGTGAATCCCCAGCATGGGAATACAGAGATCATTGCTGCGGTACTCTTTGGGGCGGTTGGTATCCCGATGTTGAAAAAGGCATGGAAGAATGGGGCGGTCATTGAACGAAGAGATGATAGGTATGCATGGAAGAGCCTGATCGCCAGATTGTCCCTAATCAGTACATGGACGCTGCTCATAGGAGTCGCGCTGGGATTTCTGGGAACCGGAACGATCGTCATGCTCACTGCGGTTGCTGCGGCAACTGTTATCGTAGTGATCGCCGGACTCTATGTGGGCTATCATTTTGGATTTGAGCATCAGGCGAAAGCCTACGCGATCGGCGGATTACTCTTGCTTTTTGGGGCAGCAGATACGATCGTTCGGTTTGTGATGGTGTAACAGACGTTCAATTAGTTTTGATGCCTCACTTCGGGTGAGCGTTTCAATGGAAATCGGTTCGGTCAGTCTATCCGGATATTCAGACAGCAGTCTTGTCAGTTGTTCCTTTTGGGGAATGGTGATGGGCTGCTGTTTTTTGATGTTTATGTGCATGGGTTTCGGAGCAAAAATTTCCGGATCCTCCGTTTCGTGTTCAGACAAGAGACGTTCGTAGACAAGTGCTGCTGCGTACGCGTCTGAAACAGCCCGGTGAACGGTTCCTGTATCAATTCCGAAGAAACTGCGAAGTTCTGTGAGGCTCTTTTTTTGCTCTTGGGGCAGAAATTTCCGTGCGATCTTCAAGGTGTCAATGCCCGTTCGTTCAAAAGGTTCTTTTGCATTTACAAAGGCTTGTTTTAAGAAACTGTAGTCGAAACTTAAATTATGTCCTAAAAGTGGCAGATCACCTGCAAATTCCAGAAAGCGAGGAAGTACAGTTTTCAATTCTTCGCCGGCTTCTGCCATTTCCTGGGTGATGCCGGTCAACTGCGTGATGGCATCGGGGATCTTTCTGTGGGGATTGATGAGCGCAGAAAACTCGCCGGTGGCCTTGCCGTCGTCCATGCGAAGGGCGCC
This sequence comes from uncultured bacterium, assembly GCA_945871045.1. Classification (GTDB taxonomy): domain Bacteria; phylum Bacillota; class Clostridia; order Lachnospirales; family Lachnospiraceae; genus W0P33-017. The sequence continues at coordinate 11,959 of CAMBUC010000003.1, read as the reverse complement.
GATTTCTAATATGCGGTCGGTTTTTACGTTTAGGCCGGTCATTTCCAGATCGATTGCTAAGTATGTCATTGTGTTATCCTTTCAGGTGTTGACCCACTACGGCAGTCTCAGAGTCGGCTTGGTTACCCACTACGGCAACTATCCAGACAGCCACATCGTTCCTGCTCCGTTGCACGGAGCATTCCGAAGAGCCTTGTAAAAGCACACCGTGTTCAGCAAAGGCTTCCACGGTGTCAAGTCTCTTCTCCATCGTGCAACAAAGTCGCAGGAATCGACATTGTCTGTCTGATGGCTGAGTTGTTTTTTTATCGTATAGGAAACTTCGTCTCCTATACGACAAAAGCCTCCGGCAGGATGCGCAAAGCGCATTCTTTTTTACTCTGTTAGTTTATCAACTGTCATAATGTTTCTTACAACGTGTGACAGGGTATTTGTAGAAATAAATGGTTAAAGAAGTTCTATATGCGCCTGGTAGGTCAGCGGATCACGTTCTTCGTAGTTAAAGCGATAAAAGAGCGGTTCTTCGGTACGTTTTGGAAGGGAAGGGATGTCTGCGCAGTCCAATAGCGGAAAGGCGTAGTGAAATACTTCCGTGTGCCGTAGACTGCCCTTGTTTTCAGGGTTGCGGGCGCGTAGTTCCTGTTTGAATGGTGCTAAATCCGTGGCCCATGCAGGGCGACGTTTGCAGTTTTCGCGTGCGTAAAGGTCGTAGGTGAGGGCTTCGCGAAACAGTGGCAGCAGTTGGTCTGCATCTGTTGACAAATATCCGCAGGCAAGTTCTTCCTGCAGAAAGTCTAAAAGGATCTCGCAGCGCGCCAATCTGGAATGGCTGCAGCCGAATAAACCATGATCGTCATAGTAGTCGCCCAGGCGCTGAAACAGTTCAAAGGCACTTTCGTAGATACAGGTAAGCAAACGGATCGAGAGGGCATATTGCCAGCTGTTATAGTACACCTCTAACATTTCTTCTACCCGTTTGATACGCAGGATATCGTCAAAGGGCAGCCATTTTGTTGCCATTACTTCATAAGGTGCCGTGTCATGGTATAAAATCCCGTATTCCTTCGCATGCTCAAACATATCAGAGCCTTTTAACACTTTCAAAAAGCCTAACTGAAGCTGACTTGGTGCCAGCGCAAAGATCTCATCAAAGGATCTTGCAAAGGTATCATAGTCTTCAAAGGGAAGACCGGCGATCAGGTCCAGATGCATGTGAATATTGTGCCATGCACGGATGCGGTTTACGACCTCTTTCAAACGGGGCAGATCCATCTGCCGGTGAATTTCCCTGATCGTTTCCGGATTTGTTGACTGCACGCCGATCTCCAACTGAATGAGACCCGGCCGAAATGTGGAGAGCAGTTGCAGTTCTTCCTCGCGAAGAAGATCCCCGCTGACTTCAAAATGGAAGTTTGTGGTGCCGCGATCGATGGATTGGATATAGGTCCAGACTTCCATCGCATGTTCGTGATTGCAGTTAAAGGTGCGATCCACAAACTTTACCTGAGGGATTTCCTGCTCTACAAAAAAAGAAAGTTCTTTTTTTACAAGATCCAGACTTCGAAAACGAAGGTTTTTTTCTATTGATGAAAGGCAATAACTGCACCGGAAGGGGCAGCCACGGCTGGATTCATAGTAAATGATCCGGTGCGCAAGATCCTCTGTTTTGTCATAGCAAAAAGGAATGCGGTCGAGGGGCAGCGGCAAGGCCTCGCCGGTCTGGAAAAGTTCCCCATCACGGGAAAAGATCAGCCCCGGAATGTCTTCGAGGCATTCCGGAGAGCCGTAAACATAGTGTCTTGCAAGGGCCGCGAAGGTGTTTTCGCCTTCCCCTCGCAGAATGCCGGTGACCTGTGGATGTGTGTTTAAAAATGTTTCTGCTTCAAAAGTTACTTCCGGGCCGCCAAGCCATATGGGGACTTCCGGAAGCAGTTTGTGAAACTCTGTGAGCAATGACTCTACCATAGAGATATTCCATATATAGCAGGAAATACACAACACATCCGGCTGTTCCCGGTAAATGCCCTGCAGGATCTGATCGGGGGCATGATTGATCGTATATTCTTTTAAGATCAGATGGTCTGCGCAATCGGCTGTATATACGACAAAATTGCGAAGTGCCAGATTGGAGTGGATGTATTTTGCGTTGATTGCCGTTAAAACAATCTTCATAGGCTGTCATCTCCTTCGGATGCAGTGTTGTCAGTGGCGGTTGTCAGCGCCTGAAAATCAGGAATGACAGTTCTTTGGTCCATGCGGTGTCCATCTAACTTCCGCAGGATAGAATTTCTTCGAATGGAAGTAATTTTCTCCGCAGATCGATATAAGTCATCAATTTTTTCCGGTTCTCCTGCGTATTTATATATTGTGGCAAGCACGTCATAGGTTTTTCCTACGTCTGAATCAAGGGTAAGTGCATATTCAAGCACCTGTCTTGCTTCCGCAGGGTGATTTAATTCAAAAAGTTTTTCACCATAGTTTGCCAAAAGTGATACGAGCGTGCTATAATTGGTGTCGCATTGGCTGAGAGCATTGAGATTGGCAGCGCCGTAGCGTAACTTTAAGTCCGTATTTGATATGCCGTTTAAGTTACAGATCGGCTGGGTAGACAGATCTCGCAGCGCCTGTTCAAAACTAATGAGCGATTCATCTGAAAACTGACCGAGGGGAAGTGCATCCAGAGGAAGTTTAATGTATGCAAGGTTTGAAATATCTTGTTTACGCGTCCAGTTTGCTTCCCGTTCGCGGGCATGAAAATCATCCCACATTTTTTGTTCCGATCGCGTTGCTGCGTTTCTGCGAATAGTAATGTAGATGGTGACGATGATAAATGCACATAAAATAGGTAACAGCATAAAATTTCCTTTCTATGAAAAAATCTAATCAACGAGGTGACAGATATGAGTCAATTGAAAAAACAAAAACAGAATAAAAAACAGATCCTGGCAGCAATCATTGCGATGATTCTTGTGCTTGCAATGGTGGTTCCGATGGTGATGAGCGCCCTGATCTGATCCTGTGTTTCCAGCTCTGTTGAATCGTAAATAATATACTAAAATCAATTATTTCTGTCAATTATTCTAGCGTATTTGCGTATTGAAATATGAGTAAGAGGTAGTATATAATTAAGAATCGAACTGTTTGGAGATACATATCAATGAAACTGGAAACTGATAAAGTCGAGACCGGGCAAAAAAGATGGTTTCGATAGCGTGAAATGAGGTTATTCTATGAGAAAAAATAAGAACAAACATTTTGGATGGAAGATTGGCGGAGCCCTTGTGGCAGCAGTGATCTGTGCAGTCGGTGTATATGCAGGTGTGACTGCAAAGGCACAGGAGAGTGGTGAGCGTCTGATCGCAGAGAATATTTATATTGGAACGATCGATGTAGGCGGCATGAATGAGGTGCAGGCAACCGAAGCGGTAGAGTCGTATGTGGAGTCGCTGGGCAATACACAGTTTACTTTGACCGTAGATGATAAGAGCGTGACTGCAACAGCAGCAGATTTCGGTGTCACATGGGCGAATCCGGTGATTGTAAAAGATGCTTTAAATGTCGGAAAAACCGGAAATCTCATCGAACGTTATAAGTCGAAGAAAGATCTCGAACATGAGAATCTGATCTTTGATATCGAATATACTGCTGATAAAGAGAAAGTAAAGACTTATTTGGAAGCGAATACAAAGGACATGAATCAGGAGGCGGTCAACTATGGCCTGATCCGTGAAAATGGTGGCTTTACCATCACGGATGGTCAGAACGGTGTTGCGGTAGACGTGGATCAATCCGCAGATGAGATTGTGTCTTATATTGAAGAGATGTGGACGCAGAATGACACATCGTTAGAATTAGCGGCAAGTGTGGTGGAACCGCAGGGAACCAAAGAGCAGCTTTCGCGGGTAAAGGATGTGTTGGGAACCTTCACTACCGATTTTGGAACATCGTCAGCCGGACGTGCACAGAACGTGCGAAACGGAGCAAACAAGATCAATGGAAAGGTGCTTTATCCGGGAGAGCAGTTCTCTGTATACGAGGCAGTGAATCCCTTTACGGCAGAAAACGGTTATGAACTTGCCGGTTCTTATGAGAACGGAACGACTGTCCAGACCTATGGCGGCGGAATCTGTCAGGTATCGACTACCCTTTATAATGCGGTCATTAGGGCAGAACTTGCGATCGATGAGCGATATTGCCATTCGATGATCGTCAGTTATGTAAAGCCGTCTATGGACGCAGCGATCGCCGGAACTTATAAAGATCTGAAATTCACAAATAATTATGATTTTCCTATCTATATCGAGGGCTATACAAGCGGCATGCAGATCACGTTTACGATCTTTGGAGAGGAAACACGTCCGGCCGGAAGGGAAGTATCCTTTGAGAGTGAAACCACAAGCACAACAGAACCGGAAGTGAAGTTTGAGGTTCTGGGAGATAAGCCCATTGGTTATGTGGAAAAACTGCAAAGTTCCCATACCGGATATACTGCAAAACTTTGGAAAATTGTGAAGGAAAATGGTGTAGAAGTAAGTCGTGAAGTATATAACAACAGTACTTACAATGCATCTCCGAGGATCGTGGCAGTCGGTGTGAAATCTGACAATGAAGAGGCTGTGGCGGCGATCAAGGCAGCCATCGCGTCGAAGGATGAAGAGGCTGTCCGAGCAGCAGCTGCTGCAAATTCCGCAGAGGCTTTAAAGAAACGGGAAGAGGAAGAAAAGAAGCAACAGGAAGAAGAACAAAAGCAAGAAGAGCAGGGTTCCGAAAAACCGACAAAACCGGAAAAGGAAGAGACTGAGGAAATGGAAGATCCTGTAACAGAAGACACTGAGGAAGAATAGTCTTTTTGAAAAATAAAACTGCAAAGAGGATTACGATATGAAAGTAGGCAAAGTACCGGAGACTGTACTGAAAAGATCTGTACTAAAACAAATACGAACCAATCGTTCGGAAGTGCTTTTGGGTGCTTCTGTCGGAGAGGATTGCGCCGCCATGGCGCTCAAGGAGGACGAACTGTTTGTGTTATCCACAGATCCGATCACCGGCACAGCAAAGGACATTGGGAATCTGGCGATACAGATCACCTTAAATGACCTTGCCAGTGCGGGAGCAGAACCTATCGGTGTGATGCTTACTTTTCTTTTGCCGGAAAAACTTTCCGAAGCCAAACTGCGGATGATGATGGAACAGGCAGAGGCCGCGGCGCATGCCGCGAATGTTCAGATCATGGGAGGCCATACAGAGGTGACGCGTGTAGTGAATCAGCCGGTGATTTCTGTTGTTGGAGTTGGAAAAGCAAAAAAAGGCCGTCTCATTTCAACAGCCGGTGCACGTCCGGGCATGGATGTGGTCGTTACAAAATGGGTTGGTCTGGAAGGAACGTCCATCATAGCAAAAGAGCGGGAAGAAGAACTTTTGACCCGCTATCCACAGAATCTGGTTGATACAGCCAAAGGATTTGATGCATATCTTTCTGTGCTTCCTGAATCGCGAATTGCGGTGGAGGCAGGTGTGAGCGCCATGCATGATGTGACAGAGGGCGGAATTTTCGGCGCTCTTTGGGAGATGGCGGAGAGTTCCGGTGTGGGACTGGAAGTAGACTTGAAAAAGATCCCCATCCGTCAGGAGACGGTGGAGATTTGTGAATTTTTTGATGTCAACCCGTATGAACTGATCAGCAGCGGAAGCATGTTAATGGCAGCGGCAGATGGAAACGGTTTGGTGCGGGCTCTGGAGGCTGCAAATATTCCGGCTGTCTGCATCGGTAAAATGACAGCGGGCAATGACCGCGTCATCTTGTCCGGTGAAGAACGTCGGTTTTTAGAACCGCCGAAAGTTGATGAACTTTATAAGGTAGTCTGAAGGCAAGTCCTGAAAGGATGAATGAGAAAGGGATAGGTGTAACATATGCGAGAGAAAATATTGACATTTATTGAGAAAAATAGCCGTGTAGATCTTCATGAACTGGCGGTGCTCTTAGGTGTAGATGAGCAGATGGTCATCAATGAATTGGCTGCCATGGAGGCAGAGCATGTGATCTGTGGTTATCATACCCTGATCGATTGGGATAAGACAGATGTGGAAAAAGTAACTGCATTGATCGAGGTGCGTGTCACTCCCCAGCGAGATATGGGATTTGATAAGGTTGCAGAGCGCATTTATAACTATCCGGAGGTAAACTCTGTGTATCTGATCTCCGGTGGATTTGACCTGATGGTAACTTTGGAAGGAAAGACTCTGCGTGATATTTCTTCCTTTGTCAGTGACAAACTGTCTACTCTGGACTCGGTACTCAGCACAAAGACAAACTTTATCTTAAAGAAGTACAAAGACCATGGTACGGTTATGGCAGATGCACCAAAGGATGAAAGGATATTGATGACACCATGAGAAATCCGTTAAATGAAAAGATCACAAGTATTAAGCCCTCCGGAATCAGAAAGTTTTTCGACATCGTAAATGAGATGCAGGATGCCATCTCCCTTGGTGTGGGTGAACCGGATTTTGATACACCCTGGCATATTCGCGATGAGGGTATTTATACATTGGAAAAAGGACGTACCTTTTATACATCAAATGCGGGCTTGAAGGAACTTCGCGTGGAGATCTCCAAATACTTAGACCGCAGATTCCATCTGCAGTATGATCCGCTATCGGAGATCCTTATTACAGTAGGCGGCAGCGAAGGAATCGACAACGCATTTCGTGCGATGATCGATCCCGGTGATGAAGTGCTGATTCCCCAGCCCAGTTATGTATCTTACGAGCCTTGCTGTATCCTTGCCGGAGGAGTACCGGTTATTATCGAACTAAAAGAAGAAGATCAGTTCCGTCTGACACCCGAAGCATTAGAGGCAGCGATCACACCAAAGACAAAGATTATCGTTTTACCGTTTCCGAACAATCCGACGGGGGCAGTTATGGAGAAATCTGATCTGGAAGCTATTGCAGAAGTGATCATCAAACATGATCTGTTCGTGCTCAGTGATGAGATCTATGCAGAACTTTGTTATCTGGAGGAGCACACTTCGATTGCATCACTCCCGGGTATGCGTGAGCGTACTGTTGTGATCAATGGATTTTCCAAATCCCATGCGATGACCGGTTGGCGTCTGGGTTATGCTTGCGGACCGAAGGTCATTATGGATCAGGTACTAAAAATTCACCAGTTCGCGATCATGTGTGCACCTACCAACAGTCAGTATGCGGCGGTGGAAGCAATGCGAAACGGTGATGAAGATGTTGCAATGATGCGTGAACAGTACAATCAGAGACGCCGGTTCCTGATGCATGAATTTGAGCGCATGGGTCTTCAATGTTTCGAACCCTTTGGCGCCTTTTACATATTCCCTTGTATCAAGGAATTTGGAATGACTTCCGATGAATTTGCCACCAGACTGCTGCGTGAAGAAAAAGTGGCGGTTGTTCCGGGAACTGCATTCGGGGATTGCGGAGAAGGATTCCTTCGCATTTCTTATGCGTATTCTTTGGATAACTTAAAGGTTGCCATCGGAAGGATTGAGAAATTTATTACAAGACTGCGGGCGGAGGCAGAGCAGGCATGATCAATATCGTTTTATTGGAGCCGGAAATTCCGGCGAATACAGGAAACATCGGACGTACCTGTGTGGCAACGAACACCCGTCTGCACCTGATCGAACCACTTGGTTTTTCACTTAACGAAAAAGCATTAAAACGAGCAGGAATGGACTACTGGTGTGATCTGGATGTGACCACCTATGTGGATTATGAGGATTTTCTTGCCCGTAATTCGGGAGCAAAGATCTATTATGCGACCACGAAGGGACGTCATATTTATTCCGATGCGCAGTATGAAGATAATTGTTATATCATGTTCGGAAAAGAGAGCGCCGGTATTCCGGAAGAAATCCTAAAAGATCATCCGGACACCTGCGTGCGGATTCCCATGGTGGGGGAGACACGGTCGTTAAACCTGTCCAATTCGGTGGCGATCGTCTTATATGAAGCCTTGCGCCAGCAGGGATTCGCACATATGAAGACAGAGGGAGAACTGCATCAGCTGCATTGGTAGCAGGCAGCCGGTAGAGAAAAGCGAATGACATCATTAATGGTAAAAGCAAGACAACTGGTACATGAATATATCCGCCGTGATGAAGAGGGCAATCCCATCGCGACGCATACAGCCCTTGATCATGTAGATATTGATATCAAGCCCGGCAGTTTTGTGGCGATCTTAGGTCATAACGGTTCCGGCAAGTCTACACTGGCAAAGCATTTGAACGTACTCTTAAATCCTACCGAAGGAACCTTGTGGGTGGACGGGAAGGATACATCGGATGCGGACAACCTCTGGAAGATCCGGCAAAATACAGGTATGGTATTTCAGAATCCGGACAATCAGATCATTGGAAGTATTGTGGAAGAGGATGTGGGTTTTGGACCGGAAAATATCGGTGTTCCCACCGATGAGATCTGGCAGCGTGTGGAAGACAGTTTAAAGGCGGTGGGCATGTTAAAATACCGAAGTCACTCGCCCAATAAACTATCCGGTGGACAGAAGCAGCGCGTGGCGATCGCAGGCGTGGTAGCAATGCAGCCGAAATGTATTGTATTAGACGAACCCACTGCCATGTTGGATCCCAACGGACGAAAAGAAGTACTCAAGACGGTTCATGAATTGAATAAAAAAAAGGGTGTCACGATCATACTCATCACGCATTATATGGAAGAAGTGACAGATGCCGATTACGTGTATGTCATGGACAGCGGAGCCGTTGTCATGCAGGGAACACCCCGTGAGATCTTTTCACGTGTAGACTCCTTAAAAGCGCACCGTATGGATGTTCCGCAGATCACGTTATTGGCACATGAATTAAAAAAAGCGGGACTTGATCTTCCGGATGGTATCTTAACGAGGGAAGAACTAATAGAAGCACTGGAGAAACTGAACGAATCTTTCAAGGGAAGAAATACATTATGTCAATGAAACTCGATAAAGTAAACTACATCTACGGTCAGGGCAGTGCCTACGAAATGTACGCCTTAAAAGATATCAACCTTGAGATTCAAGACGGCCAGTTCATTGGCGTGATCGGACATACAGGATCGGGAAAATCCACACTGATCCAGCATATGAACGGTCTTTTGCGTGCAACAACAGGAACGATCTACTATAACGGAGAAGACATCTATGCAGAAGGTTACAGCATGCGTAAACTCCGCAGCAAAGTAGGATTGGTATTTCAGTATCCGGAGCATCAGTTGTTTGAAACAACGATCCTTGCGGATGTATGTTTTGGACCTATGAATCAGGGATTGGATAAAAACGCTGCGGAACTGCGTGCTTTTGAGGCACTGCGCAGCGTTGGATTGTCGGAGAAACTGTATGAGCAGTCCCCATTTGATCTTTCGGGAGGACAAAAACGCCGTGTGGCCATCGCGGGAGTTCTGGCAATGAAGCCGGAAGTGTTGATCTTAGATGAACCGACGGCCGGTCTGGATCCAAAGGGCCGGGATGAGATACTGGATCAGTTGGCAAAATTGCATAGAGAAAATCATATCACCATCATTCTCGTATCTCATAGTATGGAGGATGTGGCAAAATATGTGGAGCGCATTATCGTTATGAATCAGGGCAGTGTCATGTATGATGACAGTCCGAAAAATGTGTTCCGTTATTATAAGGAATTAGAAACAGTCGGCCTGGCAGCGCCTCAGGTCACCTATCTGATGCATGAGTTGCGGGAAAAAGGATTTCCGGTAAGCATTGAGGCGACAACTGTGGAAGAAGCAAAGCAGGAGATATTAAAGGTTATGCGCATGCATGACTGAACTGGAGAATTGAAATGTTAAGAGATATTACAATTGGACAATATTATCCCACCGGTTCCGTTATTCATCGCATGGATCCGCGTGTAAAACTATTTGGCACACTGGTATTTTTGATTTCTGTGTTTGCCTATAAGGGAATTGTCGGACTTGCAGTAGTGACGTTGTTTCTGGCAGCGGTCATCCGCATTTCCAAAGTTCCCTTTCGTTATATGGTCAAAGGCCTTCGGGCGATCATGGTATTGATGCTTATTACAGCATTGTTCAATCTGTTTTTGACACCCGGAGAGCCCCTGTTTCAGATCTGGAAACTGAAGATCACAAAGGAAGGTATTGCGGCGGCGGTTCGAATGGCGATCCGTCTGACGTATCTGATTCTTGGAACATCCCTCATGACACTTACAACAACACCAAATCAATTGACGGACGGTTTGGAAAAAGCCCTTCGCCCGTTGAATAAGATCCATGTACCGGTTCATGAGATCGCCATGATGATGTCCATCGCACTTCGCTTTATTCCGATCCTGATCGAGGAGACGGATAAGATCATGAAGGCGCAGACTGCCCGCGGCGCAAATTTTGATGAGGGCAATATTATCCAGAAAGCAAAATCCTTGGTGCCCCTTTTGGTGCCTTTATTCATATCTGCATTCCGTCGTGCAAATGATCTGGCGATGGCTATGGAGGCGCGTTGCTACTGCGGCGGTGATGGTCGCACCAAGATGAAGCCCCTTCGTTATCAGGGACTGGATTACAAGGCATATGCCGCATTGATCCTGTATCTGGCACTTCTTTTTGTGCTTCGGGTGGTAGTATGAAGCGCGTGATGATGCGTGTCGCTTATGACGGCACAGATTATTGCGGCTGGCAGTTCCAGCCGGGCGCACCGACGGTGGAAGGCGTGTTGAATCAGGCGTTGTCGGAACTTTTGGGAGAGACCATCGTTGTGACGGGTGCGAGCCGCACGGATTCCGGTGTGCATGCTCTTGGAAATGTGGCTGTTTTTGATACAGAAACGCGGATCCCGCCGGAAAAGATCAGTTACGCATTAAATCAAAGATTGCCGGAGGATATCGTGGTTCAGGAATCCGGTGAAGTGGCGCCGGATTTTCATCCGCGTCATTGCAACAGTACAAAGACCTACGAATACCGCATCTTGAACCGGGAGTTTCCGCTCCCCACAGAGCGCAGGGATTCCTATTTTACTTATCGAAAATTGGATGTAAAGATCATGCAGGATGCGGCGAAGTATGTGATTGGAACCCATGATTTTGCAAGTTTTTGTTCTGCCCATGCGCAGACGGAGACCACTGTGCGCACCGTATATGATTGTACTGTGAAACAAACAGGGGATATGATCTGTATCCGGGTGACGGGTGCAGGTTTTCTATACAATATGGTCCGTATCATCGCAGGAACCTTGCTTGAGATTGGCTGCGGTGCACGAAAGCCGGAGGAGATGAAGGATATTATCGCAGCGTGTGACCGAAGTGCAGCAGGACCTACGGCTCCGGCCCATGGTCTCACGATGATTGGGATCGAATTTGAGAAAAACCCGTTACTGATCACTCGTACCTCGTTCCAGTAACAGGGTTTCCCTGCATTTAAAATGCCTTGGGCATGGCAGGGAAGCATTGACTGCTTTAGGCATTCTCTCCACGCCCCGCAGCGGAGTGCGTGTCGTGGGTATGAACAATTACAAAAACCCTTATATTTAGCGCGAAAAATCACAAAAAGCAGTTGACAGTGGTAAAAACGCGTAGTAATATATAAAGGCTGACGTGGTTAGAAATGCTGTGCCAAAGCCCCGGCAAAGCATTTTAGTTATACAAATAAGAAGCAGACGAATGGTTTCGGACATTTCCATTTTTGCTTCTACCGCTAAAAATATTCAGGAGGAAAAACCATGAACACATTTATGGCAAGCCCGGCTACCATTGATCGCAAATGGTATGTTGTTGACGCTACAGGAATGACATTAGGTCGTTTATCATCAGAGATTGCAAAAGTTTTAAGAGGAAAGAATAAGCCGATCTTCACTCCTCATATGGATTGCGGTGATTACGTGATCGTTGTAAATGCAGAGAAGATCGCTGTTACCGGTAAGAAGATGGATCAGAAGATCTACTACAGACATTCTGATTAT
>CAMBUC010000002.1 GCA_945871045.1 uncultured bacterium | reverse complement strand
TAGCACATCGCTCGGGCAGTTGCAAGTGTTATTTTATGTTATGCTGAGCCACGGCTGTCGAAGGCAATTTCCATGTAAAACACACTTTCGAGGCCTGCTCAGTTCCTTCGCACTCACACAAAAATCCATAATAATTGCTACGCAATGGGATTTTTGTGTATTTGAATCATCGTTTCACGGTCTCAGCAACAAGTGCTTCGACCTGATGCATCGGAAATTTTCATCGTGTTTCCACTCGAAAATTTCAAGCACCGGTGTCCTTCAAGGGTTTTCCATTGGAAATTCGCCTTCTCCAGTCTGGTTAACGCTCTGTGTTCTGAAAATCTGCTATGCGCTGTGGAAGATATCAATCAAAATGCGCGTGCTTCAATAAAGTAAAGAAAGTGCCTTCGACAGCCGTGGCAAGAATCTGTTCACCGGCACTTTTCAAATACAAGGCTGACACGCGCAGATTGTTCAGATCAACTACACCCGCTTGAATACCGCCGCACTATGCGCAGGCAAAAGCACTTCGATCTTGCCTTCTTTGACGGGATAGCGGATCGGCACAAAGGAAAAGCCTTCATCCGACGTGATCATCAATCGGTTCATCTCGCAGTTTTTTGGAATACCTGCCTCCCATACAGACTGCTTGATTCTGCGTGCACAGGAATCATTGTTGATGAGGACCACAAACTGCTCCTCTCTGTTGAAACGACTGTATGCCAGATACTGATGATCCGATGAAAGCATCTTTAGGGATCCGGTGCGCAGTGCCGGATGATCCTTATGGATCGCGATCATCTCTTTATGAAATTGGATCAATTCCCGGTCTGGGTTGTCCCAAGGATACGTTCTGCGATTATCGGGATCTGTAAAACCACATACTCCTGCTTCATCTCCATAATACAAGGTGGGAGCTCCCGGCCATGTCATCTGCATGACTACGGCTTCCCGTAAGATCGGCTTACTCACACCGATCTCTGCCGCATCTGTGCCTAACTGCTCTGCACGGCCAACACGGTGGTTCGTTCTTGTCAGGAAACGGGAATGGTCATGGTTTGATAACTGATTCATGGAACACTGCAGCGACGGAGTAAGAAAATTCGTCATAAAGTGATTCATGGCCCCTTCAAAGTTTGCCGCATTACCGATCTGAACCGGATCAAAACTGTCGGAATGCTTTTCCATACCGGTCAAAAACCAGGTGATTGGCTCCATAAATGCACTATAGTTCATGATCGTATCCCACTCATCACCCTGCAGCCAACCGGTGGCATCTCCATAATGCTCTGCCAAAATGATCGCATCCGGATTGGCACTCTTTACTGCCCGCCGAAAATCTTTCCAGAACCGGTGATTCATTTCCTCGCTATGTCCGAGATCAGCAGCCACATCCAGCCGCCATCCATCTGCGTTATAAGGAGGCGATACCCACTTCTTCCCTATGTTCAATATATACTGATACAATTCTTTGGAGTTATCATAATTTAATTTCGGCAACGTATCATGCCCCCACCAGCCTTCATAAGTGGTGTTATAAGGCCATGCATTCTGATCCTGAAAACGGAAGAAATTGCAGTAACTGCTTTCTCTATCAATATATGCACCGCTTTCATATGCCGGGTTCTGACGATAGATCTCCTCCCGGTCCATCCATTTATGGAAGGAACCGCAATGGTTGAAGACACCGTCCAAAATGACACGGATCCCTCTTGCATGGGCTTCTTCTACCAACTGAATAAACAACTGATTGCTGGCTTCCAGATTTGCAGGATCCGTCACACGCTTCTGGTATTTTGTTGCTTTCCGGTTATCCCTGTCGCCATGCATCAGACATTCTCCTCCATCGGAAACAATCTTTCCGTAGTGGGGATCGATATAGTCATAGTCCTGACTGTCATATTTATGATTGGAAGGAGAAACAAACAGCGGATTAAAGTAAATCGCTTCAACACCCAGATCCTTTAAATAATCCAGTTTCTGTCGCACGCCCTCCAGATCGCCGCCGTAAAACTCTGCAACGGAAAATCCCGACGGAACCTGATTCCAATCCTTCATCTTTCTACTGCAATGACGGATATAGAAGTATTCATCATCCTCCACGTCATTGGTGGGATCTCCATTATAAAAACGATCCACAAGGATCTGATACATCACGGCACCTTTTGCCCAATCCGGCGTATGGAATCCCGGCTGAATGCAGAATTCGTACTGCGGCCGATGTTCCGTCGTTACACCATATCGGTCATAGTAGCAGTGTAATAGTCCGGTACACACTTCAAAATAGTAAGAAAATTTTTCGCTGCCAAGGGGGATCTGTACACTAAAATAATCAAATTCATCCTCGGTTTCGGTTTTTCTCATCGTATATTTCCGATCACCATTCCACAACCAGACAATATCTACATTATTTACTGCAGCCCGGAAACGAATGATCACGTTTTCACCGGCCTCCGGTTCTGCCGGAATCCGATAATCTGCCGTTCCGTCGGAAAACAGCCCTCTCTTTTTTAATACCGGGCGCATCTCCATCATGTACTGCAATTTCCGGTTCATCTCATAGGCGGAATATTCTCTCATAAATAACTCCTTTTTACAATCAGACCGAAGCATTCTCTGCTGAGGCCGCTTATATTCACTGCTTCAGTAAAAATCAGACCGAAGCATTCTCTGCTGAGGTTGTAAGAACATGATTCAAGTGTGAGCAAATCCCATCTGCGAAGCAGATTTCAAATGGATTTGCGAATCTTTGTGTACGAAGGTATTTCGTACACAAAGTAAAAAAGACAGGACCGGGAAGTCACTGCCTTTTTAGGAGAAGGTATTTTTACTATGGGGTGTAGCAAAAACCATATAATGTATTGGGGGGTTTTTACGTTAATTATAATAGCATGAACCCCACCTGAAGTGTGCACAAAGTTCACAATTTTCATCATCTGTTTTTGTGCATTTTTACGACATATTTCAACGTCTTTCGACAAATTCCCTCTCTAAATTGCACAACACATGCCGCAAATCAAGGCATGTGTTGTATGACAGTCATTTTTTCACTTATTGTTCAAACAACGCTTCAAACTCATCTCTGGTGATCTTTTCCTTTTGGATCAAAAGTTCTGCACAGGCATCCAGCACATTTCTGTGCTGTGTAATGATCTCTTTTGCTTTCAGATAACACTCGTCGATGATCCGCTTGATCTCCTCGTCAATGGAACTTGCGACCTGCTCACCATAACCTCTCGTATGTGCAAGATCACGGCCAATGAACACTTCATCCTCATCATTATCGTAGTTGATCAGACCGACACGCTCTGACATTCCATACTTTGTGACCATCGCCTTTGCCATTGCAGTTGCCTGTTTGATATCCTGAGACGCGCCGGTGGTAATGTCATCAAACACCAACTCCTCTGCCACACGGCCGCCAAGATCCACGATGATCTCCTGTAACATCTTCTTTTTTGAATTGAACATCTCATCCTTTTCCGGCAGGGGCATCGTATAACCTGCCGCACCGCTTCCGGTAGGAATGATAGAAACCGTATACACCGGCCCTACATCGGGAAGCACATGGAACAGGATCGCATGACCCGCTTCGTGAAAGGCAGTGATGCGTTTTTCTTTTTCGGAAATGATCTTGCTCTTCTTCTCTGCACCGATACCCACTTTGACAAATGCCTGACGGATATCTTCCTGGACAAGAAATGCACGGTTTTTCTTCGCCGCAAGGATGGCTGACTCATTTAAGAGATTTTCCAGATCTGCACCGGTAAATCCGGCAGTTGTCTGTGCGATCTGCTCCAGATCCACATCTTCTGCCAAGGGTTTATTTTTCGCATGCACTTTTAAGATCTGGCTTCTTCCTGCCACATCCGGCCTGCCAACCGTTACCTTCCGGTCAAAACGTCCGGGACGCATAATGGCAGGATCTAAAATATCCACACGGTTTGTGGCCGCCATAACGATAATGCCTTCATTGACACCAAAACCGTCCATCTCTACCAACAACTGGTTTAACGTCTGCTCACGTTCGTCATGACCACCGCCCATACCGGTTCCGCGGCGTCTTGCAACCGCATCGATCTCATCAATAAATACGATACACGGTGCATGCTTCTTCGCATCCTCAAACAAGTCGCGCACGCGGGATGCACCGACACCTACAAACATTTCTACAAAATCCGATCCGGAAATGCTGAAAAACGGAACCCCGGCTTCTCCTGCCACCGCTTTTGCAAGCAGGGTTTTTCCGGTTCCGGGAGGGCCCACAAGCAGGACACCTTTCGGAATGCGCGCACCCAGTTTGGTATATTTGCCGGGTTCCCGCAGGAAATCTACGATCTCTTCCAGTTCTTCTTTTTCTTCCTGAAGACCTGCAACATTGGCAAATCCGATCTTTTTATCGCCATCTAAAGACATCTTCGCGCGGCTCTTGCCAAAATTCATCATCTGCGAATTTCCGCCGCCGCCCGCCTGATTATTCATGATCGTAAAAAGAATAAACATCGCTGCAAATACTAAAAGCAGCGGAAGCAGCGATGTCAGCCAGCTTTCAGCCGGAACCTTGCGCATCGAATAATTGGTAAAATGGTATTCTTCCATCAAGTCGATGACGCTTTGCGTATCAAACACGTTAAAACTCTTTTGGGTGGAGTCTGTCAATACCGCCGTCACTGTACCGGTGGGAACATCCCGGCTGGGTGCCACGTCAACTGCCGCCACCTTCGATGCAGCCAGATCCTGCTCGAAAATGGAAATATTATAGTCGCTGGTGCTGCCGTTATTTGATCCAAAGAAAAACCATAAAAAGATCACTACAAGGATCAGCCCGATATAGAGCACGGCTCCTCGATAATTTCGTTTCAAAATAAACCTCCTTCGCTTCCAAATGTCTTTTAATCGAACTCGATCACACCGACATAAGGAAGATTTCTGTATCTCTGATCATAATCAAGTCCGTAACCTACCACGAACTCATCCGGAATCTCAAATCCCGTATAATCCACATGGACATCGCTCACACGACGATCCGGCTTATCCAGCAGCGTACAAAGTTTTAACGACTTCGGTTTCCGCTGCTTTAAATGCTCCATCAGATAGGCAAGCGTACGGCCGGTGTCCACGATATCCTCTGCGATCAACACATTCTTGCCCTCAATGGGAGTGTCCAGATCTTTTACGATGCGAACGATCCCGGAAGATGTTGTCTCTGAACCATAACTGGAAACAGACATAAAATCAATAGTTACCGGAACTGTGATATGCTTTGCCAGTTCTGTTGTAAAAAACACACCGCCCTTTAAGATGCACAGCAGGTAAACATCCTCACCCTCGTAGTCCTTGCTGATCTGCGCGCCCATCTCGGCAATCCTTTTTGCCACGTCTGCTTCTGAAATCAACTCGCGAATTCTTTCACCCATCTTCATTTCCTCCATCATACTGTACTTTCAATACTCGTTTTGTATGTCCATCAACCTTATAGTAACTGCTGATCCGGTATCCGACTACCCACATCACATGGGAGCCATCTGCCAGAAGCAGCAGTTCCTCACGTCTGGGTGCCGGTATCTTTTCATTGACCAGATATTTTTTTAATTTCTGGCTGTGTCCGGCATCATCCACGACTAAAAAATCACCGCTTTGACGCCTGCGAATCTGCACACTATATTTTATTTTATCATAATCAAACCATTTCGTATACTTCTTTTTCGAAATTTCTGAGAGATCAAACCGGTCCAAAACCTCCATATGAAATAACTCCTGTTCGCCAACGCCTGTAAGGGATTCCTCCTGAGAGGCTGCTTTTTTGAAAAGTTCTATTCCATGATAGGTGCGCCATGCAAAAACCTCATAAGGGAGGTTTAATTCTCTTCCGGTCTGCAGAAAAAACAATTCCTGCAGCAGTCGTACATGCTTCGCGGTCAGATCTTTCGCCTGCTTACAGGCTTTTTGAAGGACCAGATGAAGCACCCGGCGCTGAAGAAAAGGAGTTTCTTCCAAAAGTGAGTCTTTGACCCGCCAGCTGACCGTTTCTGTCTGCACCACGTGGGTGTCATAAGCCAGTTCCGTTTGCTGCTCCAAATAATGTTCTGCTTCCTGAAGCCTTGCAGCACTTTCACACAAATGGGCGACGGCCTGTTCATTCAGATCTGTAAGAACCGGAAGCACCTCCCTGCGCAGCCGGTTTCTCGTATAAGCATCATCGCTGTTGGTCGCATCCTCCCGCCAACTTACATGTGTTTCCTTTAAATATTCTTCGATCTGCCCCCGGGTGCTGGCAAGCAGCGGCCGTATGATCCTTCCGCGCACAGGGCGCATACCTCCCATGCCTTTGATATCGCTTCCCCGGATCCATTGCCAAAGCACCGTTTCTGCCTGATCTTCCATATGATGCGCCACCGCGATCCGGGCATGATCTTCGCCGCTCTCCTCAGCCGCCTGTTCAAATGCCCTATAGCGCAGTTCTCTCGCCGCCTCCTCTACGGAACATCCACAGTTCTTACTATAGGAAAGCGCATCCACCGTCACAACCTCACAAGGAATCCCTTTCTTCAAACAGTACGCCTGCACATACTGCGCATCCGCAACACTGTCCGCGCCCCGGATTCCATGCTCCACATGGATCACCCGAAGGTTAAAATCCACTTCTTTTTGATAGGCAAAAAGCACTTCCAACAGGCACATAGAGTCTGCGCCGCCGGAAACACCGGCAAACACCGTATCTCCAGGCCCAATCATCTGCTGCTCATGGATATACGCATATACTTGCTGTAAAAATTGTTCTTTCATCATTTGTTAACCTATTTTTCCCAAATGCCCGCTACGAGCACAGTCATATCATCCCGGACCTGACCGCCTGTAAACAATGACACTCGTTCTAATATTTTTTTTGCCATTTCATTGGGATTGGAAACATGAATGCTTTCCAAGATCTCACACATGGTCTGCTCCGGCGACGGTACAAGCAAATGCTCCAACACCCCATCCGTCATAAGGATCACATAATCACCGCCGGTCACATGGGAATGTTTCGTTTCAATCTGTAACTCCATATCCGCGCCCACCGGCAGGTTGGCACAGGGAATGCACTCCACCTCTTCGCCCCGCTTAATAAAGGCCGCCGCTGCACCGATCTTATAAAAGGAAACATCTCCCTGATACAAGTCGATCTCACAAACATCCATGGTGGAGTAGGAATCCTCCTGATCATGCAGCACGCACGCTGCATTGAGCATCCGAAGGGCCGTTTCCTCCGAAAACCCTGCTTCCAGAAATCTCTCCATTAACTCTAACACCATTTCACTTTCCTTACAAGCACCGCTTCCCGATCCCATGCCATCTGACAGCATAAGAACCGCCTGCCCATCGTGGCTTTCCACATAAGAAAAATTGTCTCCGGATACTGCCGCCCCATCCCGGATCAGTCGCGCGACACCGTGGGTGCTATGGTAGAGGGTATCCTCCTCAAACACAAAGGGACCCGGCAGTTTTCCGATAAGGGTTTTGGAATCCCGGTGCAAGACCATATCGATATCCAACGCCCGCTCCACCACTTTTGTAAGATCTTTGGCCGCGATACAGTTTCCTTGTTTGGAACGCGCCTCCACGGACAACGTGATGCGCCCATTCTTTTTTTCCATCAGGCGGATATTCTGTAAGAGGATCCCCTGCTCCTTTGCCAAATAGCGCAAGGTGGAAAGCGCCAGTTTTTCCTTTTTCGTCAGATCGATGGCATCCTTCGTGCAATCCTGCATGATATATGCCATGGCTTCCATCTGCTCTGCGATGACCGCCCGATTTTCCAGAAGCCTGTTATACCAGGCCAGGTTTAAGCGGGCACGTTCAAACACCCGTGTCGCTTCCATGGCCAGCGCCTCACTATGGATGCAGTGATCATCCAACTGCTTTCTTGACTCCCCGGCGGCTTTCCCTGCCTGATAAATGGATGTCAGATACCCGGCCAGCGCCTGATACATCGGTGCATCAGACCGCGCCCAACAGACTGTACACTGAGAACAATTCGCACAGATCTGTCCCGTGATCTCATTATGTATCCTGCCCATTTCTTCCGGGGTAAAATCCTTTTTTACAGTTTTCATTCCGGAAAACATCTGCGACAGTTCACTGAAAGAATCGGCATAACCCATCAATCGGTTTTCATCGGTTCCCCGGTCAGTATGGGATTCCGGCAAACGCTCCACCAGCATCGGCAGCCAGTACAGTAGTCTGGAAAAGACAAATACGCTTGCAAAACAGATGGCCCCTTCCATCAGTTTAATCGGAAGATCCCCTTTCACCGAATTGGTCAGAAGATCTCCGCAAATATTGATGGATACCGTAACGACTGCTGCCGTAATAGCCGCCGTGACTGTCAGGCATTTATGGTCGATCCACTCACAGATCCTGATCACAAGCCAAATGACGATCATTCCTATGGCGTAGCGCACGGTTGCTACCGATGGCAATGAAAAGACCATTCCAAGGAATGTCACCCCCGTAAGCAGCAGCCGTGCATCTCCACACAACAGTGCCGCTGCATAATACGCAGGCACAAAAGGATAATAACCGTAAAGACCGAATCTGCACATCAGCGCGCCCAGCAGCGCCACCAATAATTGTCTGTAACTTTCTTTTTTCATGACGATTCACCTCCGCTTTTTCATCGAAGGTCATTATAAAAAAGAAATCCTTCACAATTTGTCAAAAAAAATAGGGGATCTGAAAAATCGTTCGTCAAAACGCTCCTTCAAATCCCGATTCGAATCGATTATAGGCACTTCATCCATTTGAGGCAGTTCACAGTGAACCGCTCATTCTGTTTCGCGGTAAATGATCTCATCATCATAAAAAAGGCCGTATCTATGAGCCTCTTTTTCTATGTATTCCTGCGATTCCATACTCTTTTCCTGTTCTTCCAGTTCCCGCTGCCTTGCTTCCTCCGCCAGTTTTTGTTCCTTATAGGCAGCTTCTTTTACAGCCAGTTCCTGATTCTTTTGATACAACTTTACGATCTGTGTTGACATCAAGGCGATCAGCAGGAATACTATGCAGGAGATACTGAACTTTGCCATTCGGTTTTGTTTTTTTCTGCCTCTGCTCATCTTACTCACATCCTCTTGTCTCTTAAAGTTTGTTTACGCTCATTTTAACCATCTTCCAAAACTTTTTCAACCGTTTTTTCTGACAGACCCATAGTTTTCCACAATATTCCAGACCTTTTTTTCTTTTTTTATGAAGAACTGCTGTAAACCGCCGCACCGGTGCCAGGAAAACCGATACGACCCGTTTGACCAAACGGATGAGCACCGGTGTACAGATCCTTCCAATACTAACTGCATAAAGGATCATCCCCAAAAGCAGCCCGCCAAACAGATATGCCCGCAGCCGCCCATCATTTTTATCATACAACTGGACAAATATGACAACTGCTACATACAGCCAGTACAAAAGATCCTCCAGATTGATGAAAAAAGCAGAATGGCAGATGATCGCACGAAAGATCCGAAGCACATCATAACTGGCCGCCAAACAGATCCCGATCAGAAAAAAACTGCATAATAGCGCCAGTTCTTCATAAATAGCGGCGTCAACCATCCGAACCTGCATCAGCGGAAGATCCTGCTCAAAAGCGACTCGCTCTTGTGCGTATTTGATACGTCCGAATAGGACAGGGAATCGATCTTTCCTGCGATGTCTACCTCCCCCTTTTCCAAAGTCAGGCGGTTCACGTGCAAGTCCTTTCCTTTAATCAGAAGCATCCCTTGCTCCGTTTCAAGTAAGATCTCACTGACATCAAAGGATAGTACATCTACGATCCCACTGAAGTTTGCGCTGATCCGGTTATTCATCAATACCCGATGCGTATGCGCTGCCATTTTTTCATCCATCATGCCCTGTCCTCCATGACTGTCCACCAGTCACCTGCCTTGAAACATATCTGCTACATTTTTATATTTATGCAGGACATGATGAAAATAGACTTACAGATATTCAAAAAGTTCTGCAGCTTCATCCTTTTTTGTTGTCTGGGCGATGGCCTTCACACGCACTTTTACCGTCTTCGTTCCGAACTGGATCTCTATGATGTCACCTTCCTTTACGTTCAAGGATGCTTTTGCTACTTTTCCGTTTACAAGTACGCGGCCGGCATCACAGGCTTCGTTTGCGACAGTACGGCGTTTGATCAGGCGGGATACCTTTAAAAATTTGTCGAGTCTCATTGTGCTTTCCTCCACTACTTTTATTTAAGGTCATGTGAGCACCTGTATGGCAGGCACGCTCTCGCTACTTGTCGCTGGCAGTGGTACATAAGTGACCAAAATACGGTCACTAAGTACCAGCCGCTCCAAAGTGCACTGCCATTACATGGTGTCTCACATTCCCTATTCACGTTATGAAATGAGTTCGCTATCAACGAACTCTACTCTCTACATAGATTTGTAAATATCATCAAATAACTCTCTCCACGTGTCCGTTGATTCCCACCAACGTCCCTGATTATCAGTTTTTTTGGTGCTTTTTACGGTTTTTAACGCACTGCTCTTCATATTCTTGCATTTGTAGATATCCGCGCCTTTTAATGACTTGACGTTTCTTAAGTCAACGGATCTGATATTGTCCATACAGTAGAAGTATACATAGTTCAACTTGGCACACTGGTTTAACTTACATTCTGAGTATTTATTTGAATAGAAATATGCCATGTTCAGTTTTTTGTATTTGTTTAAATCGATCTTCTGCCCGCGATCCTGTGAGACAGAGAGCCATCTAAGGTTTTTCGCTGATGTCGGCAGTTTCATTGTCATCGGTTTATAATAAGAACCGCCAAGGGTTAAGTATACCACATCTTTACATTTTGAAACATCCACAGAAGATAATTTTGCCTTCTTCCAGGAACCGCCTGTCTCAGAGTTGATCTTTATTTGCTTTGCATAGGGTGCGATCAACTGAAATTTGCTTTGCCAGAATTCACACATGGAAACCGTCCGTATGTGACGATAATTGGTCAGATCCAGTTTCGCTCCCGTATAATCCCGGATGTCAATACTGGTTACGAAGGGCAGATACTTTAAGCCTTTCAGGTCGGAGATCTTACACTGGTACATCTCCGTTCCCCATAGCATCTCATATCCACTTGCATATTTTTTGTAACTGTAATTGTTCAGCGTATAGATCTCTTTGATCTCTGAGGGATCCAGCCAGCCGTCATGGTTTTGATGGTTCCGTAGGCGCGGATCCTGCCGTACAGTTTCCCACCATTTTTACCAAGCACAGACACCGGTATTTTATAGGTATATTTCGCTCCGTCTGCACTTTCGGTATATTGTTTCACTTTATATGTTTTCACCTGATCCGCCGGATAATTTTTATCCCTGCATACCTGAATCTCAAAGCCCTGAATATCAATAAAAGGATTACTGTAATCCCCATGACCGGAATCCGTCGTATAATTGTTTCTATAACTCCAATTTACAACGATCTTGTCATTTTTGATGGACTCCATGTCAAATCCATATACAAGGCAGTCTTCAAATATTTCTACCGCACCGTCCACCACTGCTGCCTTTACATTCGATGCACCCGCAAGGAAAAGCAGTATAAAACATATAACTGTAATTGATAGTTTCTTTCTTATATTCATGAGCAAATCCTCCATTCTATTTGAAAATTATACGCAGATTTTACTCTGCGTCCCATTCATAATAAAGTTATTTTTCAAGCGCTAATCCGATGAGCCGATCTGCATGATCCACCAAAAACAGGGGAATATTTAGCACATCGTCATCCAGTTTCAGATTGTCCAAAGAAAAGCGCACCCGCAATTTTACTTGATCCGGAAACAGTTCTTTGTATTTCTTCAGACTCTTGCTCGAAGTATTTGCTTCGGATTTCACCTCTATCGGAAAGATATCATTTTCACGCTGAATGACAAAATCTACCTCGTAGGGCGGATTGCACTGGGACCAATAGCGTGGAACCACTTCAAACTGGGGAAGCAGGGATTGCAGCACAAAATTCTCTGTCAGCGCACCTTTAAACTCGGTGAACAGGCGGTTGCCTTCTCCAAATGCCGTCGGAGCCAACTGTGCCAGACGACGAAGCAATCCCACATCAACCATATAGATCTTGAACGCAGAGAGATCATCGTATGCAGCCACCGGCAGGCCCGGTGCGGTACTGCGATAAATCTTGTGTACCAGGCGCGCATCCACCAACCACTGCAGCGCATCTTCATATTCGCGGGCTCTGGCGCCTTCTTTCACTACTTTATAAATGAACTTCTTGTTCTCTCTTGCCAGTTGAGATGGAATCGATTTCCATATCATGGATATTTTCGGAAACTCACTCGCATTGGGATGCTTGGCGAAATCCCTTTCATAGGCACCTAGGATACCGGATAGTGCTTCCTGCATCGCAGACACATCCCTCGCCTGCGTCCACATCAGAACAGATTCCGGCATTCCTCCGGTAACATAGTACATTTTCAATTTTTCATATAATGGATTGAAAAACGCATCCGGAATGGGTTCTATGGTTTCTGCACTTGTTAAATACTCTGCCAGGTTTTCATCTCCATTCGCAAACAAAAATTCTGAAAATGTCATGGGGTCAATCTGCATAAAGTTTACCTTACCCACCGGAAAAGATGACGGTTTTGCCAATGCAATGCCCAGCAACGATCCTGCGCATGCAATATGATACTGAGGTGCATTCTCACAGAAATATTTCATAGAATTGATCACCTTCGGGCAATCCTGCACCTCGTCAAAGATGATCAGTGTCTTTTCCGGCACAATCTTCTGACCGCTAGCCAGCATTAGATTCTGCAGAATTCGATCCACATCCTTCGTGGTTTCAAAAAACTGTTTGTATTCCTCATTTTCATCAAAGTTGAAATACGCGGTATTTTCATAATAACGCTTACCAAACTCTTTCAAAACCCATGTCTTACCTACCTGGCGCACGCCTTTTAAAATCAGCGGCTTTCGGTAGGGAGAATGTTTCCAATCTAACAATTTTTTTAGAATCAATCGTTCCATCCGCTCGCCTCATCACACTTTTATATATGTTTTCGTGTTAAAAATCACACTTTTATTATATGACAAAAATAAGAAAAATACAACAACAGTAATGTCACGCCAAATTTCACCAGATAATTGACAACAAAAACAGGCATATTATAATTTTCTGTATAAATATACATAGGTTGGTTGTCTTTCAATTGCTATGCTGATCGCAGTCTCCATTTCAAAGAACCTTGTAAACAGCCAAAACAGTGCAAGAATCGAGAAAACGGTTTCCTGGTATGCAGAGAAAGCCAACGTGTGGTTTTCACAGGCCGCTTCGGTACTGGACACTGCGGCGGTCTTCATGGAACAACAGACCCCGGCCAACGGGGATGCGATCCGTGCCTTCAATGAACAATTGACTTCCAAATATGCATACGCTTCGGATATTTATTCAGCAGATAGTGATGGTACATTTTATGACGGAACCGGATGGATTCCGGATGCGGATTGGGACTGCACCACAAGAGCATGGTTCAGTCTCCCGCAGGAACGGGATGAGACCGTATTCGGCGATCCCTACGTGGATGCCATCAGCGGAAATCTCGTTACTTATATCTCCACGCCCTTTTACCGAAACGGCTCCATCGCCGGTGTCTGTACGATGGATATCTTTCTGACAGATCTGACAGATATCCTTGGTGAGATCGTGGATGTCAGTGACGGCAGTTATATCATCCTGCTGGATGCAGACAACAATATCATTCTTCATAAAAATGAAGCGTTTATGCCTACCGCGGATGGCATGCAGCCATTGGATGCGGTGATGGGTGGAAATTACAGCAAGGCTGCTGCTTCAGGAGCAACCATGGCAGATTATGACGGAAATTCCATTTATGTAAGGCAGGAGCCCATCGGAACCACAGGATGGAGCATTTTGCTGGTGACCATTATCGTCAGCAGCATCGCAAGCAGACCAACCTTCTGGCGCTGAATGCCTCCATTGAAGCAGCAAGAGCCGGGGACGCCGGCAGAGGATTTGCTGTGGTTGCAAATGAGATCAAAACATTGGCAGAGCAGACTGCTGTGGCAACAGACAATATCATTCAGATGGTATCCGTCATCTCTTCCGCAACTACCCATACGGATCAGATCGTGGAAAGCATTTCCAACATTTCCGCTGTTTCACAGGAAATTGCCGCTTCCGGTGCCGAGATCAACGAACGCGCGCTCGATCAGCAGGGCAGCATGGATGTAATGGCCGATTCAGTACAGGTGCTTCTCGGTGCCATCAAAGACCTGAATCAACTGGTGGGCGAATTCCGGTTGGAAGATAACAAGTAGTTTTATTCATTTGTAAGCATATGAAAAACCCCTAATCTTTCGATTAGGGGTTTTCTCTTTGATATGTGAATTCAACGATTAAGCGTTTACGCTATCCTTTAAAGCCTTTCCTGCTTTGAACTTCGGAGCCTTAGAAGCTGCGATGGTCATCTCTTCGCCGGTCTGAGGATTTCTTCCGGTTCTGGCTGCACGCTCAGATACTTCAAATGTACCAAAGCCTACTAACTGGATCTTCTCACCCTTCTTTAACTCTTCTGCTACAACATCAGTGAAAGCCTTTAATGCAGCCTCTGCATCCTTCTTTGATAATCCTGTCTTATCAGCCATTGCTGATACTAATTCCATTTTATTCATGGTCTGTTTGTCCTCCTATTGGATTTCTATTTCTTTTCTTATTTTTGTTCGCCGATAGTTCGTTTTATCCGAATTATCCACTCATATATTTATACTTGGTTTTTCGGGCATTGTCAAGTTTATTTGCCTATTTTACAAAGAAATTGGGCATTTTAGGTTACTGTTCACACCCACGTCACGCACACCGCTGCGGGACGTGGAGAGAACACATAAAGGAGCCAATGCTTCCCTGCCATGCCGTCAGGCATATTTCAATGCAGGGAAGCCCGGTTACTGGAACGAGGTACGAGTGAACAGTAACCATTTTAGATCATTTCGCGGATCATCGACAAAACATTCTCTCCCAGTGCTTTTGACTTGGCATCGGCATCATCCAAAGAAGTGCCTTTCACGCCAATATAGAACTTCACCTTAGGCTCTGTTCCGGAAGGACGCACGCATACCCATGCATCATCGGTCAGTTCATAGTAGAGTACATTGGATCCGGGAAGTCCGGTAGGCTGCTCTTCGCCGGTTGCTGTGTTGGTGATGATTCCGGTCTTATAATCGCGGACAGCAGTTACGGTATAACCACCGATCTCCTTCGGCGCATCGGCGCGCAAGGTGTTCATGATCTCCTGAATCTTTGCAAGGCCTTCGATTCCCTTTAATGTGATGGACTCTACATGATCCTTGTAGTAGCCGTAGCGCTCATACATCTCGATCATTGCATCCCAAAGCGTCATGTTCTTGGTCTTGTAATATGCCGCTGCCTCGCAAAGGGTCATAGAAGCAACGACTGCATCCTTATCTCTTGCATAAGTTCCGGTCAGACAGCCATAACTTTCTTCCATTCCGAACAGATATGTACCCTTTCCTTCCTTCTCGAATTTCAGGATCTGCTGTCCGATGAACTTGAATCCGGTCAATACAGAGATTAACTGAATGCCATAGTAGTTTGCGATGGCATCTGCCATTTTGGAAGAAACGATGGATTTGATAAATGCGCCATCCTCCGGTAATTTTCCATCACGGGCTTTGCGCTGGCTGATCACATAATCACCGATCAGGCAGCCGGACATATTTCCGGTCAGGGAATGATATTCGCCGGTCTTAGAATCCTTTACATAAACGCCCAGACGGTCTGCATCCGGGTCGGTTGCCAGAATTAAATCAGCATCTACTTTCTTTCCGAGTTCCAAGCCCAGCTGGAATGCCTCTTCAGTCTCCGGATTCGGATAACTTACCGTAGGGAAGTTGCCATCCGGCAATTCCTGCTCAGGCACAACATATACCTTTGTAAATCCAAGTTCCTTTAATACGCGGCGCACCGGGATATTTCCGGTGCCGTGCAGGGGCGAATAAACGATCGTCAGATCGTCCTTGACTGCATCGATACAATCCTGATGCAATACCAGACTCTTTAACTCTGCAATATAGGGATCGTCAATGTCTACGCCGATCTGCTGATACATTCCTGCCTCGATGGCAGCAGACTTGTCCATCGTCTTTACGGTGGCATAATCAGTCACTTTCTTAACCTCATCCATGATTCCGCTGTCATGAGGCGGTGTGATCTGTGCGCCATCTTCCCAATATACTTTGTAGCCGTTGTACTCCGGCGGATTGTGGCTGGCAGTAATGTTGATGCCGGCGATACAGCCCAGTTTACGAACTGCATAAGATAATTCCGGAGTCGGACGAAGGCTCTCGAAGACATACGCCTTGATGCCGTTGGCTGCCAGACAAAGGGCTGCCTCATCTGCAAATTCCGGCGACATGCGGCGGGAATCAAAAGCGATGGCTACTCCCTGCTTTTCAGCCCCTACGCCTAAAATGTAGTTTGCAAGTCCCTGTGTCGCCTTGCGAACGGTATAAATATTCATACGGTTGGTTCCTGCTCCGATGACACCGCGAAGTCCTGCCGTACCAAACTCAAGATCCATATAGAAGCGATCTTCAATCTCTTTTTCATCCCCTGCGATCGCCTGAAGTTCTGCCTTTGTCTCCGCATCAAAATACGGATTGTTCAACCACTCCTCATACATTGCCTTGTAATCCATTTGTTACCCTCCTAAATACTTGTCATAATATGTTTTTGTATATAGCAAGCTGTGTGTTGCAGCCTGTCATCAAGAAACCCTTTCCTGCCTGTGAACATCAATTTTAGTCCTGTCTCACAAGCGACGAAATCAGGTCTGTAAGCGTATCCAGATAATCATTATAGTTTCCCGTACTGCTGCCTGCGATCGCATCCGGGCTTGTCCCTGCATCCTGCTCATTAACCGCCGTATCCTGATCCGCAGGTGCTTCGGCAGCGCCGGTGGTCTCCCCATCTGTGGGGGATTCGTTCTCCGAGATCTGAGATCCCTCGACATCCACAGGAACTTCTTCTGCGCCCTCTTCATCCGCCAACTGAGGCTCACCGATCTCAATAGCGGCCTCTTTTGAATGGATGACCAACTGGCGCTCCCATGTCTCAAATCCATCTGCGATAACTGTCAGGCGATGCACGCCATAACACAACTCCACCGGTTCCGCGTAAGCGATCTCGTCTCCATCAATGTAAAGTTTGGCATTTTCCACATAAACCTCAAACGTTACCTGACAGATTTTTGCGCCGTCTCCCTTATATTCATTCAGATCGACCAAGGTGGTCTGTTCCCGTTCTACTTCGATCGTCTTACTGTCGCCATAGCCGTTATTGGCAACTGACAGTTCATAAGTTCCTTCCGGCACTTCCAATGTCATGTTCGGCGTGATCTTCGCATAGATCTTCGTTCCCAGAGAAATCCAGCCGCCCTCGAACAATTCTGTATTCACCAGTTCGATGGTGCCATGCCCGGTGGTAACTCGGATAGAAAGGATCTGATTCCCCAGTCCCTGTACCGCCAGTATATCCTTTTCCCCGATCTGTCGAAGCGAGATCTCCTGATCCTCCGCAAACACCCGCACATGGTCTCCATAGCGGTATTTGGTATCACCAATGACCAGCATACCAATGGAATCGTCCATGGAATAACGGGTGATGTTTTCCTGATACCAGGTGTCTGTGGCAAGTTGTATCACCGTCAGCTTCGCATCCTCATCCAACGCCCCGATCGTTACCGCGCGTCCGGGAATCAGTTTCCCTGCCGACATAAACTGCCCGTGATCATCCAGGATCTGTGTGGTCCTTGTGTAGCCATACTGCACCGTCCGCACAGAGTCCGGCAGTCCTAAAGCGATCAGTTTTCTTTCCTGATCCACGTTCATCACCAAATAGATCGTTTCCTGCGTCTGGGGCGTGAGAACCTGTTCGTCCTCCTCCTCGTCCTCTGCTGGTTCCGGCTCCTGAACCGTCACCTGCATGGAGGGCTCCATGGAGATCGTGCTCTGATCAGTTGCTCCGCAGCCACAGAAAAACAGCACGCTTGAAATTGTTAAGATCATCTGTAAAAATCGCTTGCTCATAGGTACTATTATAAACTATTTTATCAGATAAAACAACATTGATAAGAACTCCTCCCGCTTTCTTTCCTGCGAAAAAAGCCGTGTCAATTTTTCAATGTTCCGCCCGGAGATCCAGGTCTTTCTCGAATTGTAATAATGATTCACGATCTTCCAATACTTTTCCGGATACAGCAGTTTTTGATAGAGTAACGAGAACTCCCACTCTGCAAGTGGGCGCTTTGACTGATACGCCATGACCATATCCATACCAAGACCGCTGTTCCAATCGTGTTTCTCTAAGATCTTCCGCATAAAATTAGCCAGATCCGTCATACACAGATCTTCATGCAGTTTTTCAAAACCCGTCACAGCCAGCCCCTCTTTTGTGAACAGCAGATTGTGCTGATTGTAATCGCCGTGGCACCACTGCCGGGCATCCTCCGGTATGTACAGTTCCTCTTCCAGTTGTGCTACCTGCGCAGCCTGTTCCATATAGTGGTCATATCCCCGCAAAAATTCGCTCTCAAACTCATTTTTCTTTTTCTTTGCGCGCACATAGTTTTTTACTTTTTTCAGTTCCCTCGTGTGTTTTTCCGCGACACTCCGGGGCTGCCTCAGGCAGCATGCATCCTCCGTTTCACAAACAGGGGGACAATTTTTTAACAGACTGTGCATCGTTGCCATTTGCTTCGTTGCAAGCAGGATCTCCTGCGCATTTCGTGTGTCGCATTCCCGTCCCGCATATGTTTTCCGCAAAAAATAAGACGCCCCGTCAGCATCGGTATAGCACAAGGCACCCTCCTTTGTGCGCACCAGTTCTTCCGCAAGAAATCCCTGTTCTTTCAAGGACTGAAGCACCATCTCTAAAATTTCCAGACGGTGTACAGAGCCTGAATATTCTTTGAGCAGATAGATTCCCTCTTTGTCCGTACAAAGAAGCGATCTCCGGCCTTTCATATTACTTGTAAATTCCTTTGGATAAGCACTCAGAATCTGTTCTGCCCGATAAAACATAAGAAACCCCTCCAATAGATTTAGTTGACGCGTTTTTTCGTCCTCTCCAATCTTATGAAAGGGTTCCCTCTTTTATTCCTGATTGAAGGCTTCCTGATCCACAGAATCCTTCAATCGGGCAAGTAAATATTCTCTTGTATTATACTCCGGGTGTTCCAGAACAAGTTCCAACAGTTCCTGCAATTTTTCGCCGATGGCTTTCCCCTGAGCAACACCCATCGAAAGCAGGTCGGCACCATTCACTTTTAAGTCTTTGATGCAAAGGCACTGCTGTTTCTCCAAGATCTGCTCATAGACCGCTTCATAGTCGTCTACATACTGCAGTTTTTCTTGTTTTCGGTAGTCACTCTGCGCCAAAATATCAGCCCGTTTAACTGCAAAAATGTCCGGATACTGGGCCATACCCACGCGGCAGATGGCACGGCGGACATTCCGCTCACTGAGCGGGGGATTATCATCATGCCAGCGGATGAGCTGGGTCACGCGGCCGATGGTATCATTATCCAGCTTCAACCGCCTTAAGATCTTTTTGGCGAGTTCCGCTCCTTGCGCCGGATGACCGTGAAAATGGTCGATGCCGGCTTCGTCTACGGTCTTGCAGAGAGGCTTTGCCACATCATGAAGCAGCATCGCAAGCCGGAGCACCTTGTCCGCATCCACTTCCTCCAAACTGCGGAGGGTATGTTCCCCTACACTGTAGCAATGATGTGGGTTGTTCTGGGGAGTCTCCATCATCCGGTCCAGTTCCGGCAAAAAATGACGGCTGAGACCGGTTTCATAATACAGCCTTGTAGTCTGCGGATAGGCACCGGTCAGTGTCTTGATCAGTTCGGTCTGAATCCGCTCTGCACTGATGCGCCCAATGGAAGGCGCCAGTTCCCTGATGGCGTCCAACGTCCCTTCCTCGATAGAAAAACCAAGCTGGGCCGAAAAACGGATGGCACGCATCATACGAAGGGCATCCTCGCGAAAACGTTCCGCCGCTTCACCGACGCAGCGGATCACGCCTTTTTCCAGATCTTCCCGTCCGTCAAAGAGATCCACCAGACCTTCCGTTTCGTTATAAGCCATGGCGTTGATCGTAAAATCACGGCGCATCAGGTCATCCGACAACTTTCCGGTAAAACTGACCGCCTTTGGATGTCTGCCATCCTCATACTCTCCATCGATCCGATACGTAGTCACTTCATAGCCGGTATGATCCAGCATGATCGTTACCGTTCCATGCTGAAGGCCCGTATCGATGGTTCGCGGGAACAATGCTTTCACCTGAAGCGGCTTTGCATTTGTGGTGATATCCCAGTCCTGAGGCTCACGCCCCAGCAGTGCATCACGCACACAGCCCCCCACCGCATAGCCTTCAAAGCCGTTTTCTTCTAACTTGTCTAATATAAATTTTACATGATGCGGTAATGTTATATTCATGTATGACTGATCCTTACAAAAAACTATTTCCAGTGCAAAACCTTGAACGAATACTAATATGCCTTACCCCAGAATACCAGTTTCTTCGCAGGCTTTCCGCAGCAAACGCAGACATCAGAAATCCGTTCCTGTACAAAAGGCATACAGCGGGAAGTGGCTGTCGTCTCTTCCTTGATCTTATCCTCACATGCCTGATCTCCACACCACATCCCGCGGATGAATCCGGGCTTATGCTCAACCGCATCCTTGAAGGTCTCGTAGTCGGTGACATCTGTGATATGCGCATCGCGATGAGCCTTTGCAGTCTCGAACATGTCTTTCTGGATGGTTTCCAGTAACTCCGGCAGTTTTTCGGCTACTTCGTCTAATGCCATCACGATCTTTTCTCTTGTATCGCGGCGCACAACTACGCACTGACCGGCCTCGATATCCTTCGGTCCCAGTTCGATACGAACAGGGATACCGCGCATCTCCTGCTCAGAGAACTTCCATCCCGGCGACTTGTCGGAATCGTCAAGTCTTGCACGAACACCCTTTGCGCCCAGTGCCGCAAGCACTTCGTTTGCCTTTTCCAAAACGCCCTCTGCCTGCTGGCGGATCGGAATGATCATCGCCTGTACAGGAGCAATGTGCGGCGGTAACTTTAATCCGGAATCGTCACCATGTACCATGATGATCGCACCGATCAATCGGGTGGTCATACCCCAGGAAGTCTGGAAGGGATGTACCAGCTGATTGTTCTTATCTGTATATGTGATATCAAATGCTTTTGCAAAACCGTCTCCGAAGTTATGGCTGGTTCCGGACTGCAATGCCTTTCCGTCATGCATCAGCGCCTCGATGGTATAGGTAGCCTCAGCGCCCGCAAATTTCTCTTTCTCGGTCTTCTGTCCTTTCACGACAGGGATCGCCAGTTCATCCTCTAAGAAGTCCGCATAGACATTGAGCATCTGAAGGGTACGCGCTTCTGCCTCCTCCGCAGTCGCATGGATCGTATGACCCTCCTGCCATAAGAACTCGCGGGAACGAAGGAACGGTCTGGTCTCCTTCTCCCAGCGGACAACGGAACACCACTGGTTGTAGTTCTTCGGCAGATCACGGTAGGACTGGATCAGGTTCTTGTAAAAATCACAGAACAAGGTCTCAGAGGTAGGACGTACGCACAGACGCTCCTGCAGCGGCTGTAATCCGCCATGCGTCACCCATGCAACTTCCGGTGCAAAACCTTCTACGTGATCCTTTTCCTTCTCCAACAGGCTTTCAGGGATAAACATCGGCATATAAACATTCTCTACGCCGGTCTCCTTGAAACGACGGTCTAATTCTTTCTGGATATTCTCCCAGATCGCATAGCCTGCGGGTTTGATGATCATACATCCTTTCACGGATGAATAATCGATCAGTTCTGCCTTTTTTACCACATCTGTGTACCACTGCGCAAAATCAACATCCATAGAGGTGATCTGCTCTACTAATTTCTTTTCCTTTGCCATTTCAAATCTCCTTTTTTGTAATAGAAAACCGCCGGATCGATCAATCCCTCTTCACAGGGACCGATTCGCTCGGCGGTACCTTTTTTCATAGGATTGTGTCCAACTAGTGCCTATTTTATAACCCGATACCTTGGATTGTCAACCTCATTTTCCGGTTTTCAAAAAGGAATTGTATTTTTTGTTCCAATACGTTAAACTTATGACGTAACTTCACAGTTACCTTATTTTCAGACATTGCATATTTTACTGAGGAGGTCTTACATTTTATGGAAAAAGCACCTGTTTATTTTACTACGTTCAAAGCAACGGAACACGAAAATTTATTGCAAAAACTTCACAGACTGATGAAGACTGCCGGATTCGAGCAGATTGATTTTACAGATAAATATGCCGCCATCAAGATCCATTTCGGCGAATACGGAAATCTTTCGTTTCTTCGTCCGAACTACGCAAAAGTGGTTGCAGACTATGTAACAGAACTTGGCGGAAAACCCTTTTTGACCGACTGCAACACCTTATATGTGGGCAGCCGCAAAAACGCACTGGATCATTTAGATACCGCTTACATAAATGGTTTTTCACCGCTCCAGACCGGCTGCCACGTGCTGATCGCAGATGGTTTAAAGGGAACGGATGAAGTGAATGTTCCGATTCATGGTGAGTATGTCAAAGAAGCAAAGATCGGTCATGCCATCATGGATGCAGACGTGTTCATCTCCCTGACGCACTTCAAGGGTCACGAGATGGCCGGCTTTGGCGGGACTTTAAAGAATATCGGAATGGGCAGCGGCTCCCGTGCCGGAAAGATGGAGCAGCACTGTGATGGAAAGCCCAGCGTGGTAGCGGTGGATGACTGTATCGGCTGCGGCGCATGCCTGCGCATCTGCGCCCACGGCGCACCGGTCATCGAAAACAAAAAGGCTTCCATTGATCACGACAAATGTGTCGGCTGCGGACGTTGTCTTGCGGTTTGCCCGAAGAATGCCATCGAAGCGGACTTCAGCGATTCCATCGCCGTATTAAACTACAAGATGGCGGAGTATTCTCTTGCTGTCTGCAAGGATCGCCCCTGCTTCCATATTTCGCTGATCTGTGATGTATCACCCAACTGCGACTGCCATGCAGAAAACGACATTCCCATCATTCCCAATGTGGGTATGCTGGCATCCTTTGATCCTGTGGCACTGGATCAGGCCTGCGCGGATCTGTGTAACAAGCAGACGCCCATCCCGGCAAGCATCCTCGGTGAGAATCTCGAAAAGTACGGAAACGAGGAAGGCCATGATCACTTCCACATGACACATCCCGATACCGAGTGGAAATCCTGCATTGCCCACGCGGTAAAGATCGGTCTAGGAACAGACAACTACGAATTGATCACGATTTAATACAACAGGCACTCAAAGGAGTGCCTGTTTCCATTTTTCAAACCCTGCCCCCGTCGGCAGTGTATGAAACTCCATGATCTCGCCCGTACACGGATGTTTAAAAACGAGCCTGCAGCTGCACAACGCCAAGGGCTGCCCTGCCTGCCGGCCTGTCCGATCCTCACGCAGCGCATCGGGACTTCCCGTTTCATCCACCGTGCCCCCATACTTCACATCCCCCACCAGAGGATGTCCGATAGC
This sequence comes from uncultured bacterium, assembly GCA_945871045.1. Taxonomy (GTDB): domain Bacteria; phylum Bacillota; class Clostridia; order Lachnospirales; family Lachnospiraceae; genus W0P33-017. The sequence continues at coordinate 6,985 of CAMBUC010000002.1, read as the reverse complement.
CGAAAACTGCACACGGATCTGATGGTGTCTGCCCGTATCCAGATGAATACGGACAAGACTTTGCTCATCCAAAACTGCCAGTCGCTCATAAGACAGCCGCGCCTCTTTTCCACCGGTTACTTCTTTGGCGACAACGGCAGAACGGTTCGTCTTTCCATCCTTTTTTAATCGATGCACCAGCGTATCTGATTCCTTCACCACGCCGGACACCACTGCCACATATTCCTTTGAAAAGTCACCGCCCCGAAGTCCTTCGCTTAAAACTACGGCTGCTTCTTTCGTCTTTGCCAGTACAAGCAAGCCCTCTACCGGCTGATCCAGCCGGTGAACGATACCGATAAAAGACGGTTCCCCTTTTGCCACGCGTCGGTTCATCAGCAGACGAAGCAAATCCTGCTGCCTCAAATCTCTCGTTTCCACCGCCAAAAACGGCGGTTTATGCACAACGATCACCGCCTCATCTTCATAACAGATCATCTTCTCCAACTGCTGTCTCGTCACTCTCATCACGATCCTCCTCTGCCACTTCCTCACTATATAACTGCCAGATCAAAAATGCACTGACCGGCCCCAGCAAAAATCCCCATTTTGTATATACTTTTATACCCACATAAACACTGAACAACACTGCCAGGGGCGGTACACCGATCTTCTTCCCGATCAATCGGGGCTCTAAACTCTGTCTGGCCAGACTGGTGATCACATACAATGCCAAAAACCACAAGGCGGTGATGTAGCGCCCATTGATCATGCGCCACAAAGACCAGGGCAGAAAACAGATCCCCGTTCCTAAAAAGGGCAGCGCATCACAGATCCCGATCAGAATTCCCGTCAACAGCCAATAACGCTCTCTCGCTATCAGAAGACCTGTCACACAGATTCCGGTGATGGTCCCTATAATGATCAGCTGGGCTTTGACCCATGTAAAACCCACTGTTTTCATCGTTATGCCAAAGCCGGCATGAAACAGCCGCCCCACCATGCGATGTATCCATTGTTTTAATTCATCAAACTCGCAAAGCATCAACAAGCCGCTCACGATGGCTACCAGACCATTCGCCAGAAACCGAAGCGTCTGTACACTGACATTCCGCCAGTTATTCATAAACGCGTCCGCATCAAAGCGAAAACTGCGCCTTTGAATCATATCCACAACCACGCCATAATCCGACGGATCCATCACCCATTGTCCCGTCCATGTATGCAAACGATCGCAGCAGGTATTCCATACGATCCTGCCCTGGGAAAACAACAGTTCCGGTAGTCCGCTTTTTCCGGCATATCTCCCGCCGATCACCAGCAGGGCCATGATTCCGCAAAGGATCATCACCGCTATGCACAAGCCGAAAAACAGCGCAAAAAATCCTGCGATCTCCCGCTTCACATGCAGCCACTTCTCCAGTTTCTTTCGAAGGGGATACAAAGCCAATGCCAGCAAAAATCCAATACAAAAAGGGATCACCACCGGCAGGACATATTCCATTGTCACATATACCGCCAGGGTAATCCCTATCAGTCTGATCCATTGATACCATTTAAAAATATTCCCGTTTTGTCTTCCTGTTCTCATACCTCTAGTATGAGCACTCTAAAAGAGAATATCACTGGAAGTTCTATCCGATGACAGCCTCCACACCGGCGATCATACGCTCCATTTCCAAAGGTTTTGCCATAAAGCCTGCGGCTCCCAGCGCACCACCTTTTTCACAGTTTTCCGGACTAACATCTGCCGTCAGAAATACCACCGGAATATCGATCCATTCTTCATTTTCACGGATTTTTTTCATTACCTCAAAGCCGTCCATTTCCGGCATCAATACGTCCAGCAGGATCAGGTCCGGAATATTTTTGGACAAGTAATTCAGCGCTGTCTTTCCGGACGGTACGGGGATTACCTTATATTTTGTCCCCAGGATCTTCATTGCATTGTTTAAGTTTAATTTATCATCATCAACAACAAGGATCGTTTTCATACTTTTGTTCCTCCTACCTAAAACAACCGTAAACGTGGATTTGCCGAACAGTTATACACAACTGTTTCCAATGCCTGCCGCCAAAATGTCTTTTACAACTTGAATCTGTAACCCACTCCCCAGATGGTTTCTATATACTGGGGCTTTGCCGTATTGTATTCGATCTTTTCCCGGATCTTTTTGATATGCACCGTAACGGTAGCGATATCTCCCTCCGGTTCCATTTCCCAAATTGTACTAAATAATTCCTCTTTTGAAAAGACCCGATTGGGATTTTCCGCAAGAAAAGTCAGCAGATCAAATTCTTTCGAAGTAAATGCTTTTTCTTCATCGTTCACCCACACACGGCGCGCCGTCTTATCAATACGGATCCCTCTGATCTTGATCTCATCGTTTCTCATGGGATCGACGGAGGTCAGTGACTCGTAACGGGCTAAATGCGCTTTCACGCGGGCCACCAGTTCACTGGGCGAAAAGGGTTTGGTAATATAATCATCTGCCCCAAGCCCCAGCCCGCGGATCTTGTCAATGTCATCTTTTTTCGCAGAAACCATGAGGATCGGTACATTTTTCACACGGCGGATCTCACGGCAGATATCAAATCCATCCATATCCGGAAGCATCAGATCCAGGATAAACATATCAAAATCTTCTTCCAGCGCGCGGCTCAGGCCCTTTTTGCCGTTTTCTTCGATCTCCACTTCGAAATCGCTCAATTCCAGATAATCTTTTTCCAATTCTGCGATGGATGTTTCATCCTCTATGATCAATATCTTCTTCATTTTTGCCTCCTACTTGTTGGTCTCCTCTGTCATTTGTTCCGTAACCTGATATTTACGGATCACAAAATACATGATCGTTCCGATGCCCGGCTTTGACGTTGCCCATATCTTTCCCCCGTGATCCTCGATGATCTTTTTCACGATAGACAGTCCGATCCCGCTTCCACCGGTAGCCGAATTGCGGGATGCATCTGCCCTGTAAAAACGATCAAAAATATACGGCAGGTCTTTTGCTGCGATACCGCGGCCATTATCTTCGATCTCCACCTGGATAAAATCACCCACATCCTTGATGCGTATATAGATCATGCCCGTTGGTTTATCCAGATACTTGAGTGTATTACTGACAATATTGTTGATCACACGGCCTAACTGCTCCGGGTCTGCAATGATCAGCACATCATCTGCCACATAATTCATATACTGAAGAGATACGTTTTTCGACTCCAGTTCCATGGAAAGGTCTTCCACACAATCCCTAAAATATTTGGATACGTTGATCTTATTGAAATTATACGGGATACGGTTGGTGTTAATCTGGGAATACAGTGTCAGTTCATTCACCAAACGCGTCATTTCATTAGTTTTATTATAGATCGTCTTGATATAATGATCCACTTTCTCCGGCGTATCCGCGACTCCGTCAATGATCCCCTCTGCATAACCGCGGATCGCCGTGATGGGGGTTTTCAAGTCATGGGAAATATTACTGATCAGTTCACGGTTCTGCTTCTCATTGTTGAGCCGCTCCTCGGAATACTCCTTCAGCCGCTTCCGCATTTCCTCAAAATTCTGACACAATTCTCCGATCTCATCGTTACTCTCCGCCTCGATCGTAAAATCCAGATTGTCTTCCATGATGTTCTTCGTTGCGATCTGCAGTTTCCGAATGGGATTGATCATTCCGCTATAGATCCAGATCGCCATCATGCTGGCGGTAAATACCAAAATGAGCACCACCGATACAAACATGTCGATGATCATCTTTTTCATCTCCGGTATCATTTCCCGGACACTGCTGATAATAAATGCGCTTCCTTCGGTTCCGTCTGAGAACAGAAAATCCACCTGTTTGATCAGCGCATGGGCTTCGTTGTCCACATAGACACTCAGATCCTGCTCCTCCCTGTCCCCTACATAATCCGGCAGATAGGAAGGAATCGTATAACCTTTATCTCCGCCCAGGAAATAAATCTCACTTCCCTTTCGCACCAGCAAAAAGGAGTTTTTATCAGCCAGCGCTTCATCCACGTCCTTCAGATAAGTCACATCCTCTAACTGCTCAGGATTTGTATCCGCCAGTTCCAAAAGTGTCTCGAAATCCTTTTCCGTATAACGGTTCAAAAGCTGGACTGTATTTAAAAGATACGTATAATCTGTGGCCTCAATGCCATAATTTTCCTGCAGTTCCTTCATCTGAATGTGTCTGAAACTGTAAAATGCGACACCCACCAGAATGATGGGAACAAAAATGATCGTACAAAATGCAATCAACAGTCTGGTTCGTTGTTTCATTGATTCGTTTCTCCCATAAAAATAGGATTGGCCCTTTCAGCCAATCCTATTATAACATGATTTTACCTGTTCATTTCTTAAAATTTTATAAATATGCTTTTAACGCCTCTACCTTATCAAGTGCCTCCCAAGGCAGATCCAGATCTGTTCTTCCGAAATGTCCATAGGCTGCCGTCTGCTTGTAGATCGGTCTGCGGAGATCTAACATCTTGATGATTCCTGCAGGACGAAGATCAAAATGCTCGCGGATAATCTCTACCAGTTTCTCATCGGCAAATTTTCCGGTTCCGAATGTGTCTACCATAATAGAAGTCGGCTGTGCAACACCGATGGCATAAGATAACTGGATCTCACATTTATCTGCCAGACCTGCTGCAACAAGATTCTTTGCTACATAACGGGCAGCGTATGCTGCAGAACGGTCTACCTTTGTACAGTCTTTTCCGGAGAAAGCGCCGCCGCCGTGACGGGCATAACCACCGTATGTATCAACGATGATCTTACGTCCGGTAAGACCTGCATCTCCGTGAGGTCCTCCGATCACGAAACGTCCGGTAGGGTTGATAAAGAACTTGGTCTTCTCATCGATCAGTTCCTTCGGCAGAATGGGATCAAATACATATTTCTGGATATCCTCATGAATCTGCTCCTGAGTAACATCCTCATCATGCTGGGTAGAAAGAACGACTGCCTCTAAGCGCTTGGGCTTTCCGTTCTCATCATACTCTACGGAAACCTGAGTTTTTCCATCCGGGCGAAGATATGACAGTGTACCCGCCTTACGGACATTGGTAAGCTGAAGCGCCAGTTTATGGGCAAGGGAGATCGGATAAGGCATATACTCCTCCGTCTCGTTGGTCGCATAACCGAACATCATACCCTGATCACCGGCTCCGGTGTCAAGATCATCGGTCAGATCACCTTTCTTTGCCTCTAACGCCTTATCAACACCCAGCGCGATATCGGCAGACTGCTGATCCAGCGCCACCATAACGGCACAGGTATGTCCGTCAAATCCTGTTTTTGCATCATCATAACCGATCTCATTGACAGTCTGACGTACAATGGCGGGAATATCCAACGTAGCTTTTGTTGTGATCTCACCGGTCACAAGAACAAATCCGGTACAGCAGGCAGTCTCACAAGCCACGCGGCTCATCGGATCCTGTGCCATACAAGCATCTAAAATTGCATCAGAAACCGCATCACAGACTTTATCGGGATGTCCTTCGGTTACTGATTCGGAAGTAAATAATAATTTTTCCATGAATCGTTTTCCTCCTTTGATGAGTGAAGTGAATAAGTAAACAACACAAATAAAAAAATCCACTTAAATAAGCGGATTGATTGCATATCAAATCCTCTTATTGTTCGATTGCTCGCTCAGGCTGGCACCTTCCTTTTCAGGGGTTGCCGTGACTTCACAGATCCTATGTATCTCCATCACTCTGAATAAGGGATAATTCTATATAATGTTCTCTATCACCATACTCCTTTTCCGCATAAAAGTCAATAAAATTTGTTTATACACTATTGACAAATTTTCCTTTAGTGAAGATAATATCTTTATGGAAAAAATAAACACGTTCGAATTAAAAGAGGGTATGGTCACAGTTGAACCCGTAAAGACCAAAAGAGGACAGGAGTTGATTCCTGCCGGGACTACTTTAACAAAACAAATGATCTCTCGTATGGAGTTTTATGGCATCGGTTTTGCACACATTGATGAGGCTTCGTTATTGACAGAGGAGGAAAAACAAGCCATTTTGCAAGCTGCCATAGCCCACAAATTCAGTCATTCATCGTCGGAAGCCAAATCTGACGAGCTCAAACCTGAGGTCAGGATCCCGCAGAATGAAGTTGCTTATTCTCAAAAAGTAAAACGAAGCAAAACATTTCAGGAATACTCGCTGAATTCCTCTATCGTGACAGAACTGTTGCGGCAGCAGTTGGAAGGATTTGTTTTTGAGCAAAAACCGATGGATTATGACCAGATGCTGGCCAGTGTAAAGTCTCTCATCACTCCGGGGCAGACTGTGATCCAGTACTTTGATATGCTTCACAACCTTCGTTCCAGCGATGACAGCGTATTTTCACATTCTCTGAATGTGGCAATGATCTCCCGGATTCTCGGAAAGTGGCTGAAGTGGAGCAGGGATGATCTTGACGCGCTTGTGATCGCAGGTCTGTTACACGACATCGGAAAGATCACGATCCCATCCGAGATCTTAAATAAAGAAGGAAAACTGACAGACGAAGAATTCGAACAAATCCGTTCGCATCCGCGTGCCGGCTATGACCTGATCCGCGACTTAAAAATCGATTCACGTATCAAAAAAGCCGCTTTGCAGCACCATGAGCGCTGCGATGGTACCGGATATCCCATGCGCGTGGACGAGATCATGTTAGACGATTTTGCCATGGTCATTGCCATTGCCGATGTTTATGATGCGATGACTGCAGCCCGGAAATATCGCGCACCGTTATGTCCCTTCCAGGTGATCCGCGAATTTGAACGTGATGGCTATCACAAATATAAAACCGAATTTTTACTGACATTCCTTCGCCGTATCGCGGCGACTTATCAAAATAACCGTGTCATTTTAAGCGACGGCCAGGCTGCCAAGATCATTCTGTTAAACCAGAACTCTTTGTCAAACCCCCTTGTACAGTTAAATGACGGATCCTGCATTGATCTTGCAGCATCGCCGTTAT
>CAMBUC010000001.1 GCA_945871045.1 uncultured bacterium | reverse complement strand
CTGATCAGAGCCGGGAATTTTTTTCCGGCTCTTTTTCAACTGATCGGATAATATCACTTGATCGTCCGGTGCAGCATCGCCGCAGCTTCTTCTCTGGTGATGAAAGACTGGTATCTTTTCTCGCCGTCAGGATCTCCCTGGATGATACCATTTTTCTCCGCCCACTTTCGGTCTTCCTCCGACCAGTCGTGAGGCGCTTTCTGTGCTCTCGATGCTAAATAGTTCTCCATCATCTTGTTAAACTGTTCCTGTGTCATCTCTTCCTCCTCTTCTCTGATTTTCGCCGTGAAATATTTCCAGTCGATTCTATCCTTTATGTATTTATTATCTCTCAGAATCCGCGGACAGTTCTTGCCGCTCCAATGATGATGCTGAAAGACATTCCCCGGCTGAATTTTGCATTCATCCATAAGCTGTTTCGTCAGCTGCACCGCATTATCTACGGCTGCCTTCCGATTGCCGCTCTCGCAGATTTCAATCGCGATGCTCTTTCGATTTCCTGTACCGCTGCCGCCGTCTCCGGCGTGCCAGGCAATCTCATTCGTTGGAATCACCTGAATCACCTGCTTCTCGTCGCAGACGAAATGAAACGATGCCTGACGGACAGAATTCTTACAAACATAGTCCGCTTCGTTCTGCGCTGTGCTGGACGGATTCCCGGTGCTATGGATCGTAATAAACTGCGGAATCATGGCGATACCCGGCCGCTGTGTTTTTCTGCTCTTTGGGATAATCTGCTGTTTGATCTGCATTTTTCACCTCCTGATTTCCTGCACGAAAAAAAAGAAGCTTTCCGGCTTCCTCTGAAATTTCCTTGATTAAGTTCTTCCTGCGTGGTAATCTTAATATAGATAGAAAAAGGATTACCGCCTTTGGTACGGCGGTCAGTCCGAGAAATACTTTTCCAAAGCGACCGTCTAATCCTCAGATTAGGCGGTCTTTGCTATTTCTTGCGCAGTAACAACACGCAAAGGGTAATAATACTCACGATCAGCGAGCTGAATGTAAACAGCTCTGAGTATGTAACCATAAGCGTCACCCCCTTTATCAGAGAGTGACCGACCGCCAAACGGTAATCCTTGTCCTTATTTTACCATAGACCTATATCAACCGCCATATTATTCCTCCAGCTCTGGAAGCCCTGCGACACTGGTCAGCAGAGACAGGATGCCGGCCAACGCCGAAGCAGATGCCACTGCTAACCAATTGACCTCGGACAGCAGGACCGATGCACCGATTGTAGCGATTGCCGTCTGAGCGATCGTCTTTACTGCTCTTATTCCTGCAGCTTTCCACCATTTTTTTGTCATTTCAGTTTTCACCTCTTTTAATAGTCTGTTTAATATAATGTAGGAATTTGAAACCTTATTAAAAAAATCGACCACTTTTTTAATAAGGCGACCGATCTATACCTGCTCCGCTAACTTATCCCGCTCAAATTCCCGGAACTGTTCAATTGCTTCGTTGTATCTGCGCAGCCCTTCAGACATTTCTCCATTTGTATTTCCATATTTGACTGCTACGGCTGTAGCTCTGGTCAGCTCTGCGGTGGCTACTAAAAGGTCAAGCTTTACGACCTCGCTCTTTTTCCGTTCTTCTTCCCTTTTGTCTGCGGCTTTATCCCGTTTATTTTGACGTCTTCCAAAAATCGCAAGCACAATACCGCTCAAAAGAGCAGGCAGGGCAGACCACGCAATCTGTGTAAGCATGTCCACTATTTTCCCAGTGCCTCCACAATATTTTTCAGAGTATCTTCTCTGCAATAGTTACGGAATTCCTGATACTGCTTCGTGATTTCTTCTGTTTTCTGAATTCCATGATTTGAAATGTACATGTCAAGACCGACACCAATGTCCACGTCTTCCTTTAAGCAGATATCTCTGATCTCCGCAGCGCGGGCAATAAAAATGTTCTTCTTCGCAATCTCTTTGTAGTTTCTTTTCATGTTAAACCTCCATCTCTTCTGCTGTTACTTCTTCCCATGATGCCGGCAGTTCCTTCGGGCTATGTACCGTGTTGGCTGCCGTGCATCGATATGTTTTCCCCTCAAAGAAACAGCACTCGTCGACCTGATACATGCCGCGAGTGCCTTGAGATGTTACATATTCTTTTGCTGTTTTCGGATCTGTCGTGTGACAGATATCCCAAAGACTGACTGCTTTATCCGGATTCCAGTCCGGCTGATTCGTGGAATCATGTGCCTGCCATAACTTGTATACCTGACCATTGTACCGGTACGGAGTGCCAATCGGTACATCCGTAAAGTCCCGCTGCCGCCACGTCGGGATCTGATGTTCGGCGGCGATCAGAGTCGTACCATCTGCATCGCCATCTACTGACTTCGCCGCCAGTGCGGCGGCATCTGCGGCGCCCTGAGAGCGCATGGCATTTAAAACGATGGATTTATTATCCAATGGATTCGACCCCCTCTCTATAGGCATCTGCGAGTGCGTCCCACGTCACAAACTTACTGGGAGTTTCTGTAATTTTACCCGGTTTCGGAACATCCGTTTCTTCAATTCTCGAACCTTCTGCGCTTAATATTAATTTGTTTGTTTTCTCACTCATATTTTCTCTCCATATACATATGTACTTCCTTTCCCGAGCCTATCTGTGTACACCGTTATTTTCTGACCATCCCAACTATCATTTATATTTCCAATTACGATATTGGAGTATCCGGACATTACTATTCGAGATATTAAGCCGGTCGGCATTGAGGTCGGATCGCTACTACGTATAGGAATATTAATATCCATAATACGAGCTCCTGACAGGGAGGCGCTTGTCCAGTCGTCGTTACATATGGGAATATCATCGTTGTACTCGTATCTTGCCATAGTGAGGTCACTGTCTGTATCCAGTACTAAGGCGACTCCATCACTACTATTAGATATCCCCGAAAACGAAACATAAGAAGACAAACTGGAGGGTGTTGATGAAGATTCAATATGTATACTTATAGACATGTATTTGGATAAGTCTATAGAAGATAAATCTAACTCTATCCTGATAATATTGTCTTCATATGTATAAGATTCTGAAAATAGAAGTTCCCGTGACGGTATTTTCTCTATCTTATCGTTAATTGCGTTGACTGCTTTCGGTGTAACAGCTAACGATTCGCTGTTAGAGAGAGCAGATGTAAGTTTCGTTCTGCCGTATCGCGAAGTGCTTGCATATGGATTTGCGAGATTAAATACAGCTTTTAAAGCTTCGCTTACGGTCGCCTGATCTCCCGATAAACTAATCAAGTTAGCGACATCATCGCTTAGCAAAGTTGCCTTATTTAAAGGTGTGCCAACCTCAACAGGCTCATCCGCTCTCTCAACAGTCGCATAATACGGCGCGCCCCCATTTTCTGGGGTAACGTAAACACGCCCCGGATATTTTGGTACTCTATCTTTCATTTTCAAGCCTCACTTTTCTACCAAGATCGTTACTCGTTTTTTTACAATCTCTCCCGCGATCTCGAATGTAAACTCCATTGTATACCCTCCTGCGACCGGCGGCTCAAGCATACAGATCAAATCATTTCCGCTGACAGTCGGTGTGCCTGAGGCGATTACCTCTCCGCTACGCATCAACTCATATTTTGGATTCCGAATCGTAAAATCCTGCCCACCTGCAGTAATACGTACTGTCAAACGTCTACGCTCACCTATAAGCATGTTCACTGTATTCATGATTATCACCTACCATCTCCCGCACAGTTCACAGCGGATGATCTCCGCGCGGATATCCGTAAGACTACAATCCGCATCATAATCTATCAAACTGCTTTCCGTCGCATAGCGAATCACCTTAACACGCACACACATATTTGACGTATCGACAGCAAACAGGACGGTAGCCATATAGCTGATATTGCCGGCCTCATCTTCCGCATACAGTTCTGTGACGTATTCTCCGTCCACATCTGCGGGGACTGTAGTTTCCCACAGCCCCGTATCGATATTCGGAGTAAATACCACATCCTGATTATCTACCGCACCAAACACACGCTTGACCATCAGTCGGTTACCTCAACACTGATGACAAAAGTCTTTCCAGCATCTACCGGATTTGGTGTTATCGTTACGGACTGGAAGACCGGCGCACCAGTATCAAGCGTCACATGTCTCGTTACCGTCGTGCTCTTGCCTGCAGAATCAGTAGCAATAATTGTAATTGTGTTCTCTCCGCTGTTAAGTGTGATGGTGGTGGAGAAAGCACCGTCTGCTCCAACTTCGACAGGATCGGAATTGATAGTCAATGTCACCGGTGATGACGTCGCATCATTTGTCGTACCAGAAACCGTGATAGTAGCCTGATTCGTTACAAGACCTTCTTCCGGCGAAATGACAGATAACGTAGGTGGAACAGTATCCACTTTGAAAGTAGTTGTTTTCGCTGTTGCTGCATTTCCGTCGTAATCTGATGCATTGACTGTAATTGTATGAGATCCATCCGATAACGCCGTCGTTGGTGTATAGCTACAGGTAAAGCCCTTACCCGATGCTGTTTTGGATATGCCAGACGTAATAACGGACCCACTGTCGATCTTAATCGAAATCGTGTCTGGATCCACACCGGAGTCTTCATCCGTAACCGCCCAAGCGATAGTAGGCTTATTGTTTGTGATTGTCGCACCTTCAGTCGGGGCGGTGATTGTGATGATCGGTGCAACTTTTTCCTTTACCTGGAGCTGTAACGATGCGCCGAGCGTACCGTCCGAGGCGTCTTTCGTGGTCGTATTGCCCGCGTCATCTTCTGCTGTCACCTGAACATTATAGTAATGTCCGGGTTGATTATAAGAAGACTCTGCGGGCGCTGTTACAGTCGCTTCGTACTTTCCGGTTCCAGAGTTCAGAGTAAGATTATAAGTCTGACCGTTGATTACGGCTTTCACTCCTTTAATTGCCATTTATTCCTCCCCTGTGTAAATATCTCCGGAGTAAAACCACTCCGGATAAAGTATTTTACTGATTTCAGTTGCTTTTACGGATATTTTAAGTGCTGCGTTCGTATTGACGGGATTTGGAGTAAGGCTGACCAAGGTAATGTCTGGCAGCGTGATCGTGATGGTATCCGCCATTTACTACACCTCCCCACTGTATAATTCACCGCAATAAAAAAAGGCTGCCATCATTCGCTGCAGCCAGATGTCAATGGTCTGTAGATCCCATTCAAGTGCGTTCGCCTGGTTAAAATCTATGGTATTGTTATACACGATCTCCCGCCAATCCGGAAGACTGTAAAAGCCCTGCTGTAAATTATCGACATTATGCCGGATCCGGTCGATTTCAGAACGATAAGGAAAGTCTGACATCATCCACGTTTTTTTTCGTGTATTCGTTACAATTGCATATCCGTACTCTCTTAACCTCTCCGCCAGATAGGCGCACCAGCTTTCAATACGATTCAAAAAATCCACACTGGCTCTCGCCTTATCCAACCCGGCATCTACATCTGCTTGTGTTCGATCATAAATCAGATTTTCCATTTCCCCGTATCACCGCCTTCGCTATGAATCCACCGGTCAGATCGATATCCATCTGTTCCACAGCGCCTTCCAGTACCTTTCCGCTGGAGTTTTCCAGTTCTACCAAATCACCGACGGTTTCTTCTGATAAAAGAAAGCTGCCGGTGTCGGTGATCCGCCGCTGGTAGTAATCGTAAATATGCTGTGCCAGCGCCTGGGCGTCGACATGTAACGTACAGTCTTCGATCTGCAGAACATTTGGCAGCGCATTTGCCGGCAAATTCTCAGCATATACACTTCCGGACAGGCTCTTTGTTTCCTCGTAAGTGATACCTGTAATGGTTACCATCCCGGCTGTTTTTACGTCGATTTTGGCATAATTTACGTCATTTTCTGTAATCACACCTCCGGAGCAGGTCACGTTTGCTGCAGGGGAGGAAAACTTCGCAAAAAACGTACCGGCCGGTCTTTCTTCTTCAAAGAGTTTTGTGCTGCTGTCCCCTAAAGCGTAATTACTTACAAATACCTCCACTCCGGTGATCAGAGCCGCCTGTTCCTGCGTGTGGCCAATGACTTTTCGATTTAGCGGGATTTCTTTCACTTCCTGCTTGGCTGATCGGATAGTAAGAACTCCGGATCTGGAACAGTCCACCACAGCGCACAAAGCAAAAGCCACCTGCTGCAGTGCCTCTCGATGCGTACAGATCGGCAGATAACCGTAAATTTTCCGGCCGCTTAGATCGTTTTTGATCTCAAACAGATCCGGTTCCACCCCTGCAGAAGTCATGATTTTTACAATCAGATCTTCGGCGGCAATGCCCTCCGGCCAGTAACCGCCCAGATATTCCGTATCGTCCATAACTCCTACGAGGTCGATGCACTGCATCGTCACAGTACTATCGGTATCTGATTTCGGCTCATCCAGATAGAAGGTCCCCATATTCATTTTTATGCCGTCCATTTCTCCCAGCACTTTTATTTCCTGCCGCTGCTGAAATAAGACATAGGCTCCGGTAAGATCCAGCAGATCAAATTCCCCTTTCTCACTGTGAAAAGAGAATGTCATCGTATTGATGCTGAGTTCCGAACTGATCGGATCCACTTCCTCCAGAACCGAGCAGGTTATCAGTCTCGGTGCGTCCAACTGCATCAGAATTCCGTACCGGATTCCGGTCAGTTTCAGAAAATGGTACGGTTGATTGGTACGATAAAAAGTGATTTTTATTCCGTAAAAATCCTCCACCTGGCAATCGCAAAAATACACAGCTGCATTCGGTGAAAAATCACGGTTTGCGATCTGCGCGCCCGCCTGATCGTACCAGATGATATTCAGGCTGCTGCACCAGTCCTCAGTAGCTTCGGAAAAGGTCAGCGTCAGTCCTGCCGAGGTATGCGCTTCCGAGAAGGTAATCGACAAAACCGGCGGCGAGGAAAGCATTCCGTTTTCCCCACTGAGTTCCTTTGACCACACCCCCGTAAACTCCGCCGCCAGGTCATCCGGGGGCAGCTCGAATGTCCCATCCATCAGAAAGCCTGTATTTTCCAACGTCGCCCACTTTTCGATTCTCTGTTCATCATCGTTCAGTTCCGCGGTATCAGAAAAGGGCTGAATCTCATCGATGGAAAACGCGTTGTCTTGAGATGCCGTCCGATCAAATAGACTGTATTCTACGGCTACGCTGGTATGCCTACTCATGCGCCCACTCCTTTCGGCTCAAACGCAGTAAAGGTAACTGTCAGATTGTCCCAAAAGTATTCATCGTTTCCCTCGTCGTCTTCATCAATATAAGAAATACCGTCGGAAATACTCTCAAATGCGGCCTGAAAGGTGATCGTTCCGACGCGGCCGTAGGGCAGTGTGACTGTCTGACTCTCCTCCGTAGATGTCAGCGTTTCGATCAGCAAATCGTACTGTTCCTGATCCACGTCACCGATTTCTACTGCATAATCCGTATAGATTCCTCGAATTTCCCTGCGGATCTTGCCGTCCTCCGTGGTCACCCGATATTTTTCATCTACACGAAAACTTCGGGAAAGGCTCACCAACCCTACCCGAAATATGCTGTTTCCGATTTTCAGTTCATCCATTATGCTGTCACCATGCTCTTTCCGACACGTTTGTCTTCTTTGATAATTTCAAGCCGCAACAACCGGATCAGTTCTGCCAGGGATCCGGTAGCCTCGACACCTACAGTTCGTTCCACTGTAGTGTTATTATTGGTGATCTCTCGGACCGTGCCATTGATGCCGCCGCGGTTTGCCGCCCCGGTGAGTCTTGCAGAAGTCCGTGCCATTTCCACATCCACAGTACCGCGCAGCTTTGACATTACCTGAGGAAAAGCACGCTCAAAGCCGACACCTATCCCCTGCGCTGTAGGAACACCCACCAACTTCGCTGATTTCTTCGACGGGCTGTGAATATCCATCGCATCCCGCATCGCGGAAATCACTCGATTGGCAATGCTGCGTGCCTTCGCTTCCAAATCCGGCAGTTTGGAATTCATGCCGTCGATCCAGCCCTGCATGGAGTCTTTTCCGATGGATTCCAGTTCTCCCGGAATATCCGCCAGGGCCTCATCTAATTTTTGATTGAATTCACTGTCCAGTGTATTCAGTTGATCTGCATAAAAGGCCGAGGCTACTTCCTGCGCCAGCTGCTGTTTTTCCAGCCATTTCGTCTGATAAGCGCCGAACTCTTCCTGACCGAGATTCACCAGTTTCTTCGCTGCCATCAGACCTTTATCCGCGCCGAGACTGGTAATCTCCGCAAGGAATTCATCCGTCGCGCCATATTCCTCTCTAAGCTGTGTCAGAAGATCGTTGTATTGTTGAATCTGCTCAATCGAACGGTCGATATTTTCCAGCTGAACCGTATCATCCTCAAAAGCGAACAAATCCCCAAAATCAGAAGACAGGGCATCCTGCAAGCTGTCCCGCTTCTTGATGATGTCGTCATACTGGCTCTGATACTCTGTAGCGATAGCAGTCATCCGCTCTTTGACCAAAGTTTCCGCTTCTTTATAGCCTTCATTCAGAGCATCTTTGTATTCACTGATCAGCAGATCCGCAGCAGTCTTATATTCCCCTGTCAAGCTTCCGGACTTATCTTTATATGCCTTGAACTGATCCTCTACCAATTTTTCAAAAGCGGTCAGAGAATCTTCCTTCTTCGATTCAAGCCCCCTGATCATTTCGTCGATCTGCACTTGGCCTATGGTTTTATAGTCTTTTTTGATGATCTTTTCGGCTTCTCGTTCGGCATCCTGCAGTCCTTCGAGAAAGACTTCCTTCGTCTCCTGAACCGCATCACCTGCGGCATCTATTGGAATATCCGCATTATCTTCTATGCCGTTTCCGAGACCTTCCATGACCCAACCGCCTACCTGTTGTGTGAACTTAGATGGAGAATTTGTCTGAAACAGTCCGGTGAAAATTCCTTTAATGCCTTCTACAACACCAGAAACTTTTTCCTTGACCCATTCGAATTTTTCTTTGATCCCCTTCCACAGGCCTTCGATGATGTTGCGGCCAACTTCTTTGACTTTGTCAATGGCATCTCTTAGTGTCGTGACAATGGTACTCACGACTTGGGCGGCGCCATCCAATACAGCGCCAATTCCTTCTACAATACCACTGGCTACATTGGAGACGATCTCCTTACCCTTAGCTAAAATCTCCGGCAGTTTATTTGCGATCCCTGAGATGACACTCTTCGCCAGTTCTACGCCCTTTTCCAGCATAGAAGAAAGTCCATTCGCCAGAGCCTCACCTAAAGCTGCAAGAATCCGTCCAGTAGCGACAATCAGCTCCGGAATCATCTTGATAATACCTTCGATAACTTTCAGCAGAAGTTCCGCGCCCTTCCCTATCATCTGACTATCTCCTGACGTCAGACCGTCGAGAAAGGACACAATCGCATCTGCGGCAATACCAGGCAGTTCCGGCAGCATTTGTGCGATACCTTCGATCACACTGGTAACAATGCTGGCGCCAATACTTAAAATTTCCGGCAGAAAAGAGACAGCGCCCGTAATGAACTGCAGGATCATCTCCCCTCCGGAAGCAATCATGGAAGGGAGATTTTCCTGAATTCCACCGATAAATCCCTGTAACGTGGAATGAGCTGCTTCCAGGGCTCCCGTGAATCCATTCTCTTTCATACCTGCAGTAACACTCTGGATTCCCTGCGCGACTGCTCCCATCGCAGAGGTCAGCTGAGGCGTGAACTGATCTCCAATGTTCTTAAAAAAGACATCCATCGACCGCCGGGCACCTTCCAGCGCGCTGTTGAAGTCATCATACTTGACATTCATCATCTGCTGCATTGCATCAGATGACGCATAGGCTTTATCGGAGATATTTGCCAGCTGAGTTACTACCCGCGGTCCGAGATCTTCCCACATGGTACCGAAAAGAGCCACACCGATCTCATTCTGCTTCAGCGGATCTTTGATCAGAGACAGCCCGGTGACTACCTGCTCGAATGCCTGATTGGCAGATTCTCCGCCAGCGGCGAACTTCTTCTCCATATCTTTGATGTTTAAGCCCAGACTCTGAAAAGCACCGCGAGACGTATCGGACAAATCGATGACGCGTATGGCGTTTTCTTTGATTGCATCCCCAATCTTGTCTAAGTTAAAAGCACCTGCGTCCGCGCCGGTCTGCAGAATATGAAACATCTCATCTGCGGAAAATCCCATCTTCGCAAACTGCACCGAATACTCACTGATGGAATCCAGCATCTCTCCGGAATAGTCCAGCCCGTTCTGCGCGCCGGCGGCGATCAGGTTAAACGCCTGCTCTGCAGACACACCGAAGTTCTTCATCATGGCTTTCGCCGCTTTCGTAGATTCCGCGATATCGTACTCAAAGGTATCCCGCAGAGTGATTGCCTG
The DNA here is from genome assembly GCA_945871045.1 of uncultured bacterium. Taxonomy (GTDB): domain Bacteria; phylum Bacillota; class Clostridia; order Lachnospirales; family Lachnospiraceae; genus W0P33-017. Next base: position 29,407 of record CAMBUC010000001.1, on the reverse strand, counting down.
CGCCGTGACATTTTCCATTGCGGAAGCATCCATATCTCCGAGATTTCGCTTTACCGCAGAGATTGCATCTGCCAGATCATCCATGGATTCTCCGAAGTTATTACTCCACAGGGATTCCATGACCGACTCGTATTCCTTCATCTGTTCCGCGCTGGCTCCGGTGGATGCCTGCAGCTGATTCAATGACTGCTGAAACTCTGTAGACTTTTCAATGGCTGTCTGAAAAGCTCCGGAAATCGCTTTGATTCCTTCAATAACAGTGCCTGCTGCAAACGCCGCTTTCATCATTCCACCGAGACTTCCGATTTTTTCGCTCAGCCCTCCTGCGGATCCTGAAATTTCCTTAAAGGAAGAGAGCATCCCTGAAGCCATGTCTTTCAGGGACTTCTTCGCCCCTTCCGACTCTTTTCCCATCTTTCCGATGGCCTGCTGTCCATCACCGGCGGAGTCTTTCACATCGTCCATACCGGAGGATGCGTCCTTCATTCCTTTGCGAATCTCACTCCCGGCTTCTTTCCCGGACTGACCTAACTGTTCCAGTTCACCAGCACTTTTTTTACTGTCTGACTTTAAGCCCGCAAGCGATTTTTTAAATTCGTTGTCATCTCCGGAAATTTCGATAACCACACTGCCGTCTGCCAATGATCCCACCTCCTTTTCATCGTGGCGAAATCATCGGCTCTCAGGCGCTACTTGATTTCTCGTTCCGGTATTTTGATCTCAAAAATACGTCCGCATCGGCGGCCTTTACACTTGATAAAAAGGCCTCTGCACACCGCGCTTTTTGTGCGGGTTAGAGGCATCACATAGCCGCAGTACGGACATTTAATTTTCTGCATGTGCCTGCGCCTCCTCAAATCGTTTTGCTACTTTTTGGCGCATCTGTTCGTTTCGTTCTTCCGCGGTCATTTTCCGCTTCTTTTCCGGCTGCCGGATAGCATAGAGTTTTTTCATCTTCCGGTAATAGCCCTTCTGAGACTTATCTACTTTATTGATGTCCACGCTGCGAATATGGATTCGCTGCATAAAAGATGTATCTGCAGGGAGACCGAACATCAGCCGGCGAAACTTCCACCAGTGCATTAAGTCATGTTCCAGATCAATGCCGTAGGCTTGCGCAAAAGAAGCGGTCAGAGCATCGGCATCCAGAGAAAAATCATAGATTCGTCCCTTCGATGCAGAAATCATCTTCGGTACCTCTCCGTTTTCTTCCTCTTTTTCTCCGGCATAAAACCGAATCATCTGCTCGGCCGCTTCCTCTATCGGCTGCGGAACGCCTACCGGATAGAACAGATCCAGCAGACCTTCCACATCCGGATGTTCCTGTAACATTTCGGTTTCAATCGAAACACCGACGCGAAAATCCGGATTAATACGTACTTGTACGCCGCCAACTTTTACGGTATCCGGCAGCAGTTCAAAAGGATTACGCTTCAACTGACGTATTCAGCGAGCTTCCTGCAGTGTCCGCGTTGGATTTCGCACGCTGCGCTGCCTCCTGTCTGCGCTTTTCTCTTTCTGCTTTACGTTCCGCCTCTCTTCTCTGCTGGCGATTCATAGGAGGACGCGTTGGCGAATTCGATTCCACCTGCAGAATCTGTGTTTTCGCACGATCCATTACATCAGACACGTCCTGCAGAAATTTCGTCAAGGCTGACATTTCGGTCATGACGTTTCTTCGCGCTCCAAAAATTTTATTGGAGATCCCCTCTCCCAGCACGACATCGAAAAAGTCCCGAACGATCTCACACATTTCATGAAGCGTCTCTAACGCGTTACCATCGGTAACACCAGCCTGCATTTCCTCAGCTCTCTTCATGGCGAAATTTCTTTCTGACTCAAAGAGTTCCAGATTTGTAAGATCAAAGATATCAAACTCCACCTCGTAGCCATTGACTCTGTATGTTTCCATTCCTATCCTCCTACTCACTGTCTGCGGCGTAGGTATATTCCACCGGGGCAGAATTGTTGCACATGATATCGATATCCACCTCTGCTGCCGCGCCTGCATCTCCGGATCCATCGGAGTTTACAATAATCGCCGCCTGACCGCTTTCCCCTTTGCCTGTGAGCAATGAAAAATATACATAAGGCTTGACGATTTTCTGACCCTTGCCGAATTTAATTGCATGGCTGCAAGCATAATCCTGGAATTCGTCTCCCTCGAACCGATCTCCAGTGACATTGAAAGTCCGCTGGGTCGCCGTTTTGTTGGTACTCTTTCCCGCTCTTAAATAAGTTTTATCTTCTGTCTCCGGATTCAGCTGCGCATCTACCGCTGTCACACCGGTTTCTACGACAATGTATTCTCCCTTTTTTGTGCTGGGCGTATCTGCAATATCGATTGCCAGTACAAAATCATCTGTGTTTGTAATGCCGGCATACTCCTCATCCGGCGTATAACCTGCCATCAGTTCGGATAATTTCATAATTACCGCGCTCCTTTCTCAAAATATGTCATTTTTAGCTGTATCTGATATCTGGCTTTTCCTTCAGAAGTCATCTGAAAGGGGTATCCGCTGGTAGTCACTTCCACTTTCTGCGCCCGTCTGCCCGGCATCAGCTCCGGCAAATGCTTCGGCCGTCGGTTCTGTTGCGCTACCCAAGCGGAAAACTCTTCGTACCACTGCAGATTATCCGCGTTCTGTCCGATGGAATCTCCGAAGAATTCCCGGGAAGCCAGAACGAAATCAAACTGTTTTACCGCCGATCCATCCAGATATCTCTTTACGATCTCCGGTCCCGGCACACTGTCCACCGAATAGGTCTGTGCCTTTTCCGGAAGAAAATCCACGCCAAGACGTCCGGAAGAAAGCGACTCGTACGTGCGCAGCCATTTGCGCACGGCTTCGATATTCGTCATCTTGCTTTTCCTCCCACATATACGGCAATTCGTTTCATCAGATCGGCTCTTCGGTTTGCCATCATCCGCTCCGTCCACCTCGGCCCCCGCATCGGGCCGCCGTCGTACGCCATCTGGCGCCCGGTGGGTTTCTTCGGGGCGCGGGAGAAAAATCCCTCATCGCCCAGTGGAATGTTAGGACCATAGATCTCGCCTACCCAGTGATAGTGCGCGTAAGGTCCCCGATAGGTGATCGAACTCCCATCGTTTGCGATAATTCGCGTGTTCTTCAGCGTTCCACTTTGAAAGGGGACATAGTCATCTGAGAGATTTGCCACTTCATTTGCGATAAATCGCTGTGTCTTCGCATCTGAACCCATCCCGCGGCTTCGCAGAATTGCATCCACATCAATATTGATCTTCATGATCCGCTCACCACCCAATGCCGCAGTCTTCCTCTCCGGTTATCACCCATCGAAGTGATGCAGAAATATTCCCGGTCAGCAAAGTCTGCCGGCGCGTGTTTTATTTCCTCGACGATGCCGCGGATAACGAAATCTCCGCGCTTTGGCATCACCCCGGCCGGCATGTTGGACTCCGGAATTCGCACGATATAGGTATTCTGGGGTTCCGCCCCCTTTGTGGTCTGGGTGACCACCCGTTTTCCGTACCAGCTTGCGCCGATAATCTCTGTGAGAAGGTAAGCCTCGCCGTCATCTGTGCGCTGCGGCTGGATCAAAGTTATGGTTTCGGTGCATAACAACACGGCGCACCACCTCCCTGATATAGCAGACCGGTCGTCGCCAGATAACCGGTTACAGCGGCATAACGCCGCTGCTCCGGTGTCTTTTGACTGGTCACATAGGTTTCACTGTAGCCGTCATTACTGGCGCTGGCGACTTCTCCTCCCGCGTCCTGCTGAAAATCCGCATCAGCAACGGCACACAATGCCATTCGACAGTTGTCCAGCAAGAGGGAAGGCAGAGCATTTGATGCTCGTCCAAAAGTAACGGCATTCAAGTAAACCGCAGCGCTTCGAGCGTATTCCGGCCATTCCTCCGACCGAATTGCAGTCCCTTGATAGACCTCGCTGTAAAAACTGTAATCAACTGTCAGCATGCTTCTTCCTCCCTATTCTTTCGGGATCAGAGTGATATCTTTGCTCACGGCTGCCGCATCGACATTAACGGTTTCGATAACAGTACCGTAACCTTTCTTCGAAATTTTCGCGTTGTAGGTTCCCTTTCGCAGGTTAAAAATCGCAGTTCCGTCTGTTCCGGTCTTCAGACGCGCCCCGTCTAAATCGATGACCGCTCCTTCTACCGCTTCCGGTTCTTCCTCGTTATTCTTCACGGTAAAAGTAACCTTCTGCGTTGTTACCGCCGTAGCCGGCTCCAAATAAGCAAACGGCACGTACAGACGATCTTCATCCAGTCTGGTGGCCGGATTCGGCAGAGCCCAGCCCATACGGAACACTACACGAAGTGCGATCATATCCTGCTGTGCAAGGTTATATACAATTTCTTTCGTACTCGGATCCTGAATCACACCCTGATCCAAAATCTTGACCGTGATATCCTGACGGACGGAATACACCGCCTGAGACCAGTCGCCGACGATCAGCTGCGCGACGGAAGTGTCAAAGGCGCCATTCATTGGGAAGTACATCGGTGCACCATCCAGTGCGTACTGTGTCGGGCCCTGCATATCCGACTTAAAGATCGGCATGCCTTCCGTCGTTTTAATTCCTCTCAGTTTTCCCCGCATAGCCATGGCAGCAACCGCGCCGTTGACCATACGGCCGCCCTGTTCTACTTTGGAGATTACACCGTTTTCTCCGAGAAGAGCGTTATATAAGTCGCTGCCCGGCGCTACGTTGTTCCCTGCCTGCCGCGCGGAAGTAATGATATCCGCACGCCAGCTTGCCGGGCGACTAACACCGAAAATAGCCGCCTGATCGACACGGATACCGATCGCTTCCGTGACACGTGGTCTTACCTCGCCCATGATGTCAAAGGATGCATCGTCAACCACCGCTTCCGGAATCGGTACGATCACCGCCAATTCCTCAGCAGTGAGATACACGTTGTCCCACGCCTGCTGGCTGGTCTGTTTGAAGCCATTATCTCCATTAACCCAGTAGGCCATCGGCAGCATATCGAGTACCGGCATCCGCGTCGTTTTACTGGTCATATTTGGCAATCGACGTGCCAGCTGCATGAAGATCGAGTTTTTTGGGGTGTCCTGCTGAATCGTATTGATCAGCTGCTCCTGAATCAGAGCTTCCGCCTGCTGGCGGGAAATCATATCTGGCATAGTATCTTACTCCTTTCCGAATGCCGCTCTGAGAGCCGCATTTACCTGTGCATTTTTATCTGTGCCTGGTTCTTTATTTCCTTCATGGCTAAGACCTGTGCTCGATTTCGCCGGTTGGAATAAAAACGCGGTATCCTCTCCCTTTTTGAACGCTTCAATCTGCGTATCCAGCCCGATCAGATCTCCGCTGTCGTCCAGCGAAATTTTTGCTCGGTCGATCAGTCCGGCCAGTGCCTTCGGATTACGTGCTCCAGAAGAAGAAAGACCTTTTTCCAGAGCGAATTCAAAGCGCTTCGCGCTCAGTTTCTTTTCCGCAGCTTCCGCTTTCTTCTTCCACTCCGGATCGAAACCCTCCAGCTGCCTGTTGGCATCGGATAACTGCGTTTTCAGACCGTCGCGCTCGAGCTCTAAAGCGCCGATGGTCTTGATGTGTTTTCCAATGTCGGCGCTGTTCTGATCGAGAATCTTGTCGACAGTCTCTTTTTCCAGACCCAGATCTTCTAAAAATTTACGTTCCATGTGTTTCCTCCTCGTTCCACTTCGCTTTTTTCTCGAGGGTCGCTTCCTCTATGGCTCCGTAGTTTCTCGACTTCGGATCGGTCAAAAATGGGTATAAAAAAGCACCGTACCTTTCGATACGATGCTGATTTATCTTCTGTGTTATGCAAGGATTTCTGTGTTGTCTTTTAGATCACTTGCAACTTTTTTCATAAGATTGTTCTCCTGCAGGTATTCCAAACCTTGCAGTGAAATTCTCATCTCCCTCTCACAAACAATCGGCAGAGATGAGCGCAAACAGTATGCCAATTCCGCACCTTCAATATATCCCTCATTGATTAACATTTCTATGAGACGGATCCAGCGCATCTGTGATATTCCAAGACTTTCCGCTGTAATCGGAGACATATCCGGTTCAGAAGCGTCCATCATAGCTTCCAGATGTTTGAGAATTCTGTATATGACTTTGAAGTTGTCCATATTTTCACCTGTATTCTATTATATCGCTTCTATCTCTTTAATTTCGTCAACATACAATTCAAAACCATCTATTGATATGCTTTCCGGATCTGGTTCATTATCAAGTTCTGAGGTGTAGTCATACGCAAGCCCCTCGAAAACTTTACCATCTTTAAGCGTAATCCGAACACGTTTACCTTGTGCCTGAGCAAGAATCATTCCTCCTCAACCTCCTTTGCAGGAACAATATGCGTTCCTTTTTTACCGTAATGAATAGAGAATCGGCGGGTCTCATATTCTTTTCCTGTTGTATTATCAATCCACACACCTATCGGTTCATCAGCAACGACAAATTCTTTGTGCGTCCACTCTATAGATGCGGTTAATTTCACTTCTCCAGTACCGTGATAACGATCTACAAGTTCTTGAGCATCCTCCAAGGTTCCAAAAATATAACTTCGACCTTCAATATATCCATCGGAATCTTTTATATGCTTGTTTTGGTGTCCGCGATTTATCGATTTCGAAGTAGTATCTGACTTAATTAGCTGAATCGCTTCCTCTTTCTTTTTATTATATCTTTCCTGTTTTTGCTTTTCAATTTTCTTCTGTGCGTCAATATCTCGCTCAACCTGCTTCGCCGCCTTGTAATCGAATCCTGGTACCCGCTCTCTCTCATACTGCCGCTTCAGCTTCGTCTGTTTGATAAAATCTTTCTGAATAGCCTGCCACTTCTTAATTTTAGCCGCGCTTTCGTAAGTATCCAGCCCTGCGGCCTGCATGGCGGCGTTTTCACGCTTCCAGCGCCGGATTTGACGCTCTATGTACCGCTGTTTCTGACTCGCTTCGTACCTGGTCATTTTCTGACCGTTGTACTCGATGTCCTTTTCTTCCAGCTTTTTCAGCTGTTCTTCCGTATATTTACGCGAACTGCCTTCGAAAAAAGGAAAGAAATTATGCCGGCAGTTCCAGCCGCCGAGACCTGAACCGGTTCCGTAGCCGGTAGACTTTCTAAAATCCGGGTACTTCTTTGATTTTCCGGAACGGCTGTAGACTCCGCCCTGCCACTTCGCATGATCCGGCCGGGCGCCGGAATGGGCGGTCACTTCCACTAAGTCGCTGTCCATTTCATCCGCGAGCGCATCCTGCATCTTCAGAGAAGTCTGATTGATTCCCGTCAGTACGGCTCGCCGAACAGCTGCTTCGACGGATGTGGTTTTTCCGGACGTATAGTTAGCTGTTTGTATGCCCTTTTCTGCCAGTGTCTTTACCGCTGAGCGGATCGTCGTGTTGTAGTCGAAGGCTCCGGTAGAAATCTGCATCCAGGCACGGTCGAGTACCTTTACAAAAGCGCCTGTCGCTTCCTTTGCCGTCGTGCGTGTGAGATTTTTAAAAGCATTTTGTGTCTGCTTCATGCCTGCCGTCAGAGTCTTCTGCAGATTTTCGGAAGTATCCAGCGTCTCCGGTTCCTGTCCCGCCGCCTGATAATATTCTCCGTCTGACGTTAATGTCTCATTGGCTGCCATGAGAAACAAGGCTTTCAGCTCTTCTGTGCTCTTTCCTGTCAGCTCCGACAGACGCTGATAGATATATTCTTCCGCAGCGCCCATTTCTTTCAGCATCTGCTTCTGATGCTCCGCTGCAGGAATCCAATAATCATAAGCACCGATTCTTCGCGCCATGTCCATGAGGATATCCCGCTCCGCCTGCGCATAGAGCTTTATTAGAGTGTCCGGCAGCACGTCAAGAAATTCCGGCGTCAGCATCAGTCATCACCGTCCTGACTAAATCCAAAGGGATCCGGTTCTTCCTCTTCGATCATAGATTTCGCCGTCGTTTCGTCTTCTCCGAAGAACTTCACCCGGTATTCCCACTTTTGGCGCACACCGTCGCGGATCTCCTGCAGGAATCTCTGTTTCTCTGCGCCTACATCCTCGATGATGGAATCGTCGAAATTCACGGTAATTTCCGGCTCTGTGGAAAGTCCTTCGAGAATTTCAATCGCCTTTACCATGCCGATGATCGCATTGCGCAGTACCAGCTCGTGTTTCTTGAGATTCTGAAAGAGATCCGACTTCTCGCTGACCACTTCAGTGGCCGTCTTCACTTGACCGTCCTGGAAGTTGTATCGATCTTTTCCCAAGCCGCATTTATACGACAGCAGATTCAGCCCCGTCTGCAGGCCGGCTTCATGAGCCTGATACCGCAGCTCCATATTGTGCTCTGTGATCTTGTTCTCGCCGTTCTGTGTTTCCGGTACCGCGTAAAATTCGGTATCGTTATCATCGAATACCGGCCGTGCCGATCCGTCTTCTTCCATGGCGATGCGCGCCATAGACATGGGAATCGTGATTCTCTTTTTTCCAAGACGGAATTCATTGCAGTAACTGTCGTACACCAGATCAATCCCTTTGAGCTGATCGATGGCGTTAGCAAACACGGAAATCCCCATGGGGTTATCCAGGTCGATATTGTTTACGATATTCGGTCGAATGATCTGAAACATAGGGATATCGGAATAGGTTCGATATTCGTCTTCCACATCCGGCGGAAGATCGATTTCTCCGCCCAGTGTCTCCCCGTTGACAGTGAACATATGATTTTCAATCACGTACTGATTGTTCTCCAGACGATGGATATTGAGATACAGCTGCTGCTGTTTGTTTGCGGTTCGCATGGATGCAAAGGCGCATTCCCGTATTTCTCCATTATGCCAAGTCAACGGATAGATCATGCTGCCCCGCACATAGTCGATACGAGTCTCGTTGTTTTCCTTGTATTCCACAAAAGCGCCTGTGCCGAGAGCGAACGCTTTTTCGACTAACTGATTGGCGCGTGTTTTGAACTGATTTCGTTCCAGGACTTCACTTACGATCTGATGCGTCCGTTTCTCGGCAATGGTGATATCCAGCTTTTCATTGAGCGCGAGATTCGCCCAGTCTTCCGCGATGCTTTTTGCCATACCCAGGCTCTTTCTCTCCCGGGTAATCTGACATCGACCGTTATACTGTTTATACGTATGAAAATCGATCACCTTGCCCTGATACCATCTGAGCCAGTTAGAGATGTGTCCGTAGTAGGTACTGTCGATACACTCAAATCCCCGGCGTCTCAAATATTGTAAAATTCCCTGCATTTCTCACCTCTTACAGATACATAATGTCATCCTGTATGCTCTCGGTCGCATATTCCATGCTGTCCAGACTGTCGATATCCGTTGTCCCGTCGTCCAGCCGGATATCTTTCACCGGTTCGTCTGGATCGTACACCGCCTCTTCAAACGCTTTGATATGTGCGGTACATGATTTCATAATCCGAAAGCGATCCTGAGCAATCATACTGTTATAGAATGCAATTCGGTCATTGATCGGTCGTTTTTGCGCATTTTTTACATCGACGCCCAGTCGTGAGCGTACCGACGCTACCGTCAGGCCTTCGATCAAAGTCTGTTCCGCGCTATCACAATAAGCTTCATAAACACGGTAGCGCCGCTTTGCTCTGCGGACAAAATCAACAAAAGCGTCCTCCACCTGTTTCGGTGAAAGCCGCCCATTCTTCTTGTTATCATGATAAAATTCGTCCAGTATGACGATCTGGCGAAATCCTTTCGTCAACCCCGTCAGTGTAAAACTATGCGCGGACTTCGTTCCTCCAAAGTCTACGCCGATTACTGCATACTGAATATCTGAAGGAGCCGCATTCAGCAGAAAACGTTCTTTTTCATCGGCAAACTGCTGATAGATCAGACCATCTGTCGCCGCCCACAATCCCAAAATGAAACGTTTATAGAAAACGCCGGTAAACATGCGGTAAAACTTTTCTTTTGTCTTCGGGGATAACGCGAGATTGTCGTCCATCGTGAAATGAAGATGATAGATGTTTTTCTCTTCTGCCTTATCCAGCAGCTCCGTCTTTACATAATGTGCAGGACTCTCCGGATTGCAGTTCATGAAGATTTTTGCACCTTCGACAGAGCATCGTCCGATCATCTGCTCGATAAAATTCCGGGGAAACAGAGCGGCTTCATCTGCCAGCGCACCGGCTGCCGTCAGTCCCTGAATCTTGTCCTGTGAACTTTCATTATGCGCATCATACAGGTAATAAGTGTTCGTACCAATTTCAATATACTGCTCTCCGCTGCGCACATACCGATAAGGGATTCCCCACGCAGTCAATATCTGCAGCATCGGACCGATCACGTTCTTTTTCAGGGACCCGATCGTCTTTCCCGAAAGGATAAAATTCTGCCCGGAAAAACACTCCATCGACCAGATCAGAAATGAACAGATGCAGGCGATCGTCTTGCCAGATCGGATGGAACCGTCCGCGATCATGATATCGCGGTTCCGATAAGGGCTGCCTTCCCGCCACCAGTTCATCAGGCGCTGCTGTTTTGCCGAAAACGGTAGAAATCGAAAACTACTGCTCTTCTTTGCCATCGTCTTGTTCATATAGTGCGGTGATGTCTTCCGGTTTCGGATGCAGCGCCTTCAGGAAGTCTGCGATTGCACCTGCGTCTCGTTTGCTTCCATCTTCTTCAAATAAACGGTAACGTTTTCCTAACAGCTCCGCCGCTTTCAATCGTTCTTTCACCGCCGTGTTTTTCTCAACTAACTTTTGGCAGCCTTCCCCGCACAACAGAGGAATTTCTTCCCTGACTTCGCCGCGCATCACCGCGGTCAGAGTCTCCAACACCTCCGCAGCATCCGCTGTACGCTGCGATTTAATTTCCTGCATCCGCTGATCTATATACTTTATAATTTCAAGTTTTTTCAAGTTTTCCCCGCCTATCCTTCCGGCGGTTTTCGCGCTGTACCCGGCCCGAATCGCGGCCTGTGTCGCGTTTAAATCGATGAGATACTCATCGCAAAAGCGTTTCTGTTTTTCTGTTAATTTTGCCATGGTTCTCACCTGCCTTTTCTGACAACAACAAAACCCCGCCGCTCTGCGACAGGGTTTTGTTGACCGTTATCCAATATCATCATGAAAGGAGGACAAAATGTACGCTTATCACATCATACACATTTCCTTGATACCACAGTAACAAGAAAAAAAGTAACAAGGGTAACATTTAGAAAATTTTATCCAAAAATCTCTTGTGTTTCATTTTTACAGCTGCAATTGTACTGCCGCACTTTGCCGCTACATCATTCCAAGACATCCCTAATTCATCCCGTAATCGTACAATCTGCCGAATCTCAGGATCCTCGATCTGATCCAGATACTTTTCCACTTTTAGCAATTCCCTCTCCAGTTTCTTTTTCTTATGCCGAAGTTTGACCTGTAATGCGCTTTCCTTCGACTGGTCCACGCCCTCAATTCGGAAATGACGGACGCTATAAGGGAATTCATCCGAGGATCCGGAAACGACATCCGTTGCCATTGTCTTTCGGTTGCTGTGAATCATAAGCTCCAACCCTTTGATCTCACGACGGATTTTCGCTATATCCTTCAGATTTTTTGCCAGTTCTTCCATGCACACCTCCTGCAAACAAATGTCTCACCTGTCTGTATCCTGCTGACGAAAACTTAGACCCGTCTCTTCTTTTAGCGTTCTTCGGATATCTTTAACAGTCAGACGATGCTCAGATATGTAATCGGCAATGCGGTCTGTCTCTTCCAAAACTCTTACCAGTCGTTTTTCACCGAAGCCTTCCGTATTATGCAACGCCCAAAGCATCGCCATAAGACAGGTATCCATTACTTTTGCCGCGTCTTCCCGGCGTTCTTTTCGATACTTTGAAACCGGCATGGTAATCGTTTTTTTTTTTTAACGCTTTTCGGCATCCTCTTCCTCCTCATTGTTGCGTTCAAAACAGACCGGCGCGCCCCAACGCAGTCCATATTCCAGACAAAGCCTGCAGGGTTCTACATTGGAAAGTACTTCACAATGTCTACACTCATTACAAAATGTTATAATCGTCTTCATTACGATGCTCTCCCTTCTTTCGCTTTCCGGATCCGGACTTTCAGTGCCTGCAGGAGAGCCTCCTGCGTATCGGCTTTTTCCTGTAAAGAAGCCAGCACGTCCTCATCCATGCCGTTCTTCGTAATCAGATGATGTACAATCACCGGCTGTGTCTGACCGTTTCGATGCAGCCGCTTGTTGGCCTGCTGATAGAGTTCTAACGACCAGGTAAGTCCGAACCAGATAACATGGTGTCCTCCCCGCTGCAGGTTCAGACCGTATGCACAACTGGCAGGATGCGCAAGTAAGATGTCGATTTGACCGGCATTCCAGGCGCGTTCATCCTCCGCACCGGTATACACTTTTACCGTTCGGGCGCTTTTTTCCAAAGCTTTTAGCAAGCGCGTTCTGTCATGCTGATAGCTGTAAAATACAAGTGCATGCTGTCCCTGCAGCCCTTCCACCAATTCCAGAAAAGCTTCGATCTTACAGTCGTGTACCGGTACTACACACTTAACTTCATCGTACACGGCTCCATTGCAAAGCTGAAGAAGCTTATTCGTCAGTACCGCTGCACTTCCCGCATCAATCGTCTGATCGTCGACCTGCAGTAAAGCATCATTCTCCATACGATCATACGCCTTCTGTGCATTGGAAGACAAAACCACGGGCCGGTAATCTTCGATCACCGGAGGCAACTGCAGATAATCTTCTGATTTCATGCTGATACAGATATCGGAAAGCAGAGATTTAATGGTATCCTCTGCTCCACTTTTTGCTTCCCAGGAAAAAATCTGTGTTGCGCTGCGCTTGTCCGGATTGAAGTATCGGTCACGAAATCCGGTGATCGTCTTTCCCAAGCGTTCCCCCTGATCCAGCAAATAGATCTGCGGCCAGAGATCTAACAGGCTGTGTGGTGCCGGTGTTCCCGTCAGCTCTACCATCCGTTTGATATGCGGCCGGATCGATTTTAAAGCTTTCCACCGCTGTGCCTTATTCGATTTAAAGCTGCTGGCTTCATCGATAACAACCATGTCGAACGGCCAGTCATTTCGGTAATATTCCACCAGCCATTTCACATTGTCACGGTTAATCACGTAGATGTCAGCAGACGCGCATAATGCCTGAATACGCTTGCTCTGACTGCCAAGCACGGTAGAAAACCGCAAGTGCTTCGTGTTATCCCACCGGGCAGCTTCGTCCTGCCAAGTCGCTTCTGCCACCTTCTTCGGGGCAATCACCAGGACCTTCCCAATCTCAAACCGGTTATACCGCAGTTCATTGATCGCCATCAGAGATATCATCGTCTTGCCCAGACCCATATCCAGCCACAAAGCACAGGCCGGTTTTTCCATCACCTGCTGGATGCATACTTTCTGATATTCATACGGTTGAAATTCCATGTCTGTCCTCACAAATCATACTTACAGTCGATCGCTTTGCTGATCTCAGTAAATCCCGCATCCTGAAAGAACTGAGACAGTTCATCGATTCCGCAAATCACATCGACATCCTGCCCCAAATCCACCAGTCTCTTGATCTGTCTCTTTTGCATTCGGCTCAGTACACCTTTTTCTGTTTTCAGCTCCACAAAGATCGGAGACTGATCCGGAAAAATCACCAACCGATCCGGCATGCCGTTATTCCCCGGGCTCACCAGCTTGTATGCCATACCGCCGGCCTGTTTCACTCTCTCCACCAATTCACGTTCTATTTTAGATTCCCTCATTTTGATTCACCTACAGTGTTCCTTTCTGCAATCTCCATCCCGCAAGCCGCATATCCTGCGAGGTCAATGTAATTATCCGCCTTAAATTTCCCGGTAGCTGCCCGCGCTATTTTAAGCAAGGCCATCATCATCGGTACGTCTTCTGTTGTTACGTGATATCCCAAGTAATCACTCCAAAAATCTGCAATTTTCGCAAAATTATCTTCAGGCGCCCCGTACTGCGACTCTCTGTCTGTGCATACAATTTCCATAGCCTTCTTCAGGCATTCTTCTCTTGCTGTCATTCTTCTCTCCCCTCTTCATATAACTTTTTTGTCGCATCCTCGCATCCTTTCAATGCATTCCGCCATTATTCCGCCTCCTTGTCCGTACTTAAGGGCTCAATCTGCAATTTTGCAATCTCAGCAGCGGCTCTATATACGGATGCATGTTTATTTTTGCCGTGTGTTTCTGCCACTTTTTCGATGAATTCCTCAATTCTTCCATTAAAACAGCCGCACCTTACCTCAATTTTTTTATTCTTGTTTCTATAAAATGTGGTGTGTCCGTCACGGCTTCCGACAGGTCCGATCGAAAAAATATGGTTTGCAGAATATACTTCGGCGTCGCCGCACACTTCGGCGTTGCCGCACACTCTGGCGTCGCCGTACACTCTGGCGTTGCCGTGCACTCTGGCGTGGCCGTACACCCATGCGTCGCCGCACACTTCGGCGTCGCCGTACACTCTGGCGTCGCCGTACACTCTGGCGTTGCCGTACACCCACGCGTCGCCGCGCACTCTGGCGTCGCCGTACACTCTGGCGTCGCCGCGCACTCTGGCGTCGCCGTACACTCTGGCGTCGCCGTACACCCATGCGCTGCTGTGCACCCATGCGCTACCATCATGAGACAGATTCTCCTCTTTTTCAATCCAGCCGCCTATATCCGGCTTCGACGCCTCCGAATGCCGTAACCGCTCGTATTCTGCGCAACACTACCTCTGTGCCTATCAATTTAATCCGCTTTACTTCGCCCGTAAATTCATACTTTTTCATTTTATTTCCTCCATCTTCGCTCCGCAGTTAGGGCAGTAGTCAGACGCTCCGACATCCCCAAAATAATCTAACTGATATTCGCATTCCGAACATGCGATACATTCGGCTACAACACCTCCCAATAGTTCCGTATTCATAATTGTTATGGTAAACTTCACAAAATCCACTTGCACTGTGGAATCAAGCCTTTCCAGAACTTTTTATTTCACTTGTTATTCATGTATACCGATAACAGCACCAACTTTTATAAAATAGGCCGATTAGGCAATTTAGGCAGTTATTTTTCTCCCTAATCCCCTATTTTTATCTACATAGCTTTTTTTTGGTATAATCGGTATACATTCTTAATTTTCCGTTGATATTTCAACGTTTTGTATGTATACCGAAATGTATACTGATGTGTTTTTCTGGGTATAAACGGTATACATAACTCCTCGGATGTATACCGAAGCCAGTATAAATGTTATGGTAAACCTTTTCGAATCCACCCTTTCTGCCTACCGTAATCTGTACCGAACCAGATGATCTTGGTCCGTTCCCACTCAGGCATTCGATCCATGATCCGTGCAATCCGCCGACTGTCCTGTTGGCGGATGTTTTTTCGGTACTCTTCCAAACACTCTCTCCAGATCTCTGCCACACAAATTCGGTCTCTCAAGACAAGCTCGTATTCTTTCTTATCCGCGCCACTTAGAAACATTTCCCTTTGCGATGAAGCCATTTTCAACCAGTCAGACGGCACTGGTCGTTCCAAAAAAGCTGCGATCAGTCCCTCCAGTTCGTCCCGTTCCAGGTGCTCCTCTCTGCGTGTTTCAGCAATGGCTTCCGCCTCTTTGGACAGGATCAGCGGCTCTCCAATGCGCCAGTAGGTGACCGCTTCCGCCCACAGCTGATCGACTGCCTGCGGTGTCAGTTCCTCCCAGATGTGTTTTTCCGGTTTTGGTCCGCAGTGAATCGGCCAGAATCGCCGGTTTCCTGTCGGATCCTTCAGGTATTCCATGTCGTTGGTCGTGCCGAAAAACACACTGTGCCGCTTATGCTTCTCCGTACTTCGTGCGTAGGCTGCACGGTATTCATCCGAAGTCTGCGTGATGATCTGTTTGACCGTGTTGTTGTCTGCTTTGTTCAAGGAAGACAGTTCCGCAATCTCGACAATCCAGTTGTTTTGAAGCACCTCCGCTACCGCCTTTGGGTCTTTAAAGGACACCAGAAGCGACGTCTGCCAGCTCTTGCCTATCCTCTCGACGAAAGTCGTCTTACAAGTCCCCTGAGGACCGGAGATCACCACCATGGTGTCATACTTTATTCCCGGCTGCATCGCCCGGGCCACGGCCGCTGTGAGACTCTTTCGCCCGACTTCTCTGGTATAAATGTTATCCTCATCCCCGAAATAGTCGATATACACGGTATCCAGCCGCGGCACACCGTCCCAAACCAGTCCGTTCAAATAATCCTGCAGAGGGTTATGCGATCGTGTCATCGCCGCCTGTACCAGGGCGTCCTTCACCGCGGCTTCCGTACGGTAGCCCAACAGTTTCTCCGTGTACATCCGCAGTCCCGCATCGTCGTTGTCCGTCCATTCAAAAGATTCCTCTTTTTCTCTGCCCGCCCAAGGCATCACACCTACGCCTTCGATCCGCTTGCTGAACTCGTTGTACTGCAGCTTTTCTTTCAGCCGCGGATCTCCCTGCAGCATGATGAGAACGTTGTTTGCCGTATGTTCTATTTTCCCGGATTCGCTGATTTTCAGATTCTGCATCCAGGACACATCGAGAGATCTTTCCCGTTCCGTCTCCGGCATCTCTGCCAGATCCGCTGTTACCGCAGCGTACCGTTCGGTATTGATCAGATCGGCTACCTTTGCGTCGCTTCGCGCATAGGCGCACATTTCCTTGTAACTCGGCAACCGGTTCACCGGGGTATCCGGCTTTACATTATCGTCCCGATCACCAAACAGATGGAGTCGGCACAGATCGAAACTGTTGCACAGCTGCCCTCCCGCGGGATCGGTTGCATGATGAGAATAGAGAAATTTATCATCATACACTAATGCGCCGCCGGTAGTACTTCCTGCTGCATAAGACCAGCGATCCGGTTGATCCGTCGACCGGTAGATCCCGTCCAGTACGGTCATCAGTGTCTCCGTTAGTGGATGCACTCTGCACCACGCGCCGACGATACCGTTCTTCGTCTCCGGGTCCTGCTGCCTCTGCGCAGATCTCCGATATTTCTCTGCGATTCCCGGCACCTGCGGCCAAGAGGACCAGTCCTGCCAGTCGGTGTATTTTTCCAGAATACCGTCGGCGTTAAGCATCGGTTTGTCTCCGTACCGGTACACATACTCGCTGTCAGCACAACAGCTCGGCCAGTACATCAGTCGGGACGGCTCGAAGGTCGTCGGGTCGTAGATCGCCATGGTAGGATCGATAATTTCTGCAATTTTACGCGCCACTGGTTCATACTCGTCTGCGGTCACGCCGCGATCCAGCGGCAGTACAATCCGCAGCCGTGGAGCCCCCGGCCGGTGTTTTCGCGTGGAATAGACCACATAGCTACAGCCCAACGCTTCCACACGCCGCAGGATATCCTCCGTTCCACCCGGCGGTATATTGTCGGCGTCTAAAGTTACACCGTCACGTTCCTGTACATGACCTGCACGGCGTTTTCCACCCTCCAACACGCCAAAGACATAGCCGCCGATGTCTTTCAGCTCATCCTGCTTCGCTTTCGGCATCCGCAGATAAGCGTCCAGTGTTTCCGCGCTGCGCACCGGTGTTTTCAGCCGGCTATAAAAATCTTCCAGGTTCATTCGTTGCAAAGGCCAGTTAGCCGCTCTGCGGGATCCGGCAGCCGACAGTCGCAAAAGTCTGCTGTATTTCATCTCCGCCTCCTAATCTTTTGTAAAGTATTCCCCTTCCCAACCGTCTGCGTTCAGCGGCAGATCCGGCGCCCAGGACACCGGTTTTTTCATGATTTCCACCACGTCCGCCAGATGCTGATCCTGCCGCGCATCGATGATGACCTCATCATGAATATGAAAGACGATGTTGTATCCGGCTGCTTCTAACTGCAGTAATTTTTCTACCAGACAGTCTCTCGCCACTGCCTGGACGATGTTTTCCACTAACTTGCCGCCGTAAGTTTCTTGTTTTGACCACTTCCGTGTCGTCTGATTTTGCCCCCAGAAAGTGATACGATCCTGTTCCACCGCCGGGCGGACGTAGAACAGTTTTCTTCCTGAAGGGATTTGGATCGTCAGAAAGTCGTTGTGCGTGTCGATTTCACGTGTAAAAAGAACTTTTCCTGCCGCCGTCTGGCGTCCGGTTCGAATCGTCTCCTTTGCGCAGCGTTCCACCGCTTTCCAAAGAGCGACGCACCGGCGATTCGTTCGTCTCCACAGTTGTACAATCCCCTGCAGATCCTCTTCCGGTATCCCCATGTTCAAGGCTCCCATGCTGATCAATGCGCCGACACCGCCCTGATAACCGAGAGCCAGCACAGCGACCTTGCCTTTTTGTCGCAGTGCGTATTCCGGATTGCCTTTTCTGATCTTTTCGAGCGGCACACCGAACATTTGCGACGCTTGGGCTTCGTAGATTTTACCGTGTGTCCGAAAGACTTCCAGGGACCAGGATTCTCCCGCCAGCCACGCCAGAACCCGCGCTTCGATGGAGGAAAAATCCGCATCGATAAACTTGTTACCCGGCGTTGGGATCAGGATCGTCCGAATCAACTGAGATAAGGTGTCGGATACACTGCCAAACACCATTTGAAGTCCTCGGTAATCTGCCCTTCTGGCCAGATTTCTGGCCGTATCCAAAACATCACCGTGCAAATACGTCCGCGGCAGATTTTGTACCTGAATAAGTCGTCCGGCGTAACGCCCGGTACGCGCTCCGTAAAAGGACAGCAGCCCGTGTGCACGCCCGTCTTTACATACGACGTTACGTGCAGATTCGTATTTCTTGATCGATGATTTGCCCAATTCTTTTCGGATCGCAAGAACACGCTTTACCTTTGCCGGCAGCGTAGCATCGGCAAGAAGAGTATCCAAATCTTCCTGCCGCAATGTCGTTACGGTGCAGCCCTGCGCCGTAAGATATTTTTTCAGCTGTACCGGGCTGTTGGGATTTTCCAATCCCGTCAGCTTTTGCGCTTCCTCCCTTAGTGGCTGTGCTGCCGTGTCTCCGGCACGGATTGCACCTTCGACCAGCTGCGTGTCTACACAGACCCCCCGTGCATTCATCAGAAGATTCTGTCGCCATTGGATCTCGACCATTTCCGGCACCTGGCAGGTTGCCAAACGTTCCCAAATAGTACGTTCTGCGATGACATCCTGCCGGTTATATTCTTTGAACAGATTCCATTTCTCCGGTTCATCCGCCGGCTGAATCCAGTCTCGCGTGTCCTTCGTTGTGTGCTTATGCGGGGTACAAAAAAGCCGGATCAACGCCCGGCCTGTAGAAAGTTTCTTTTGATCCTCCGGCAGACCCATTGCCGCACCCACCGACTGCAGAGATCCTGCGTAACCACAGTAAGCCGCATGCAGCATGGTATCCCTCCATTGGGCCGGATCCAGTGGCAGACCCGTATGTTTCCTCAGACAAACCCATTCGAATTCTGCGTTGAATGCGTGTTTCCGGTATCCCGGATCCGTCAGCAGACAGCGGACCTCGCTCTCATCCTCGCCCTTCGTCACATCGATCACTTTCACCCGTCCACCGTCGACGCTGTAAGCGATGAGCAGCACCGCGAATGTTTCAGACTGCACGTACCGGTAGACACCGGCTTTGCCGATGTCTACGTCAGAACGTGTTTCAATGTCGATATTGATGTGATGCATAGCTTAACCGTAAATCGGGGCGAAAGTATTCGGATCGTATCCCGTGATCGTTGAGGATCCGGCAGCAGCGGTTTCCGGTGCGGCGACAGTTGTTGGAATATCTGCAAAGTCGTCATCGGCACTTGCCCGCATGCCGCCCAGAGGTTCGCCGTCGCGCGCTTTCATTACCGTATCCAGCGCGACGCCGATGCCCTTATTGGATCCGGAGTCGTAACCGAAAAACGTCACGCCTACATGAGCCCATACGCCACTGTACAATTCAGATCCGTCTAACAGCGGCTGTTTATACTGGTCGCGGCAGTCCGGCTGAGTCTTGCTTGATGCCGTAAATACCCAGCATCCTTTGCATTCGTCTCCGAACGGCTGGCCATCTGATGGACGCACCCCGTCGCCGTCGTGTACTGAAGTTTTCGGCGTTTCAGGAAAAGAATTTCCTTTCTTCTCGCGCATCCGCGCGGTCGCTGCACGAATCGCAGCGTCGATTTTCTGTTTATTCGCAGGATCCGTCTTTGGCACGAGAATTGTCGCGGAATATTTCGGTTCTCCGCCATTGTTGGAATACGGCTTATCCAAGTGTGTATAAGACAGTCTTACGTTGGTCAGCACGATATGTGCAGGATTATTGTTTGCCATTTTTGATGTCCTCCTTTTTATTCAATCTCTTTAAAATCTTCCTCTGCGTTTTTCACGACATATTCCGGCCGGCTGTCATTTTCCGAAACCAGCGCCGGTTTTCCCTGCTGCCGGATCACATGATTACCGACGGCCTCCTCAAAATCTTTCTTTCCCATCTGTTTTTCGATCTGCGCCAAAGTGTACGGCTCTCTGTGCCAGAGCATCTCTTCTGGCAGACCGGCGGTCTTCAGGTCAGCGAAAGCCTTTTCCTGATCATCCCAGACGCGTCTGCTGCGTCCTTCTACCAGTTTCCATCCTTCAATTTTTTCTCCAGACAGAGCCTGAGATAGAGCATATTCCTCCGCAGCCTTCGCATAGTCGAGCAGGGGCTGACATTTCGTCAGAAGCAGCCCCAACTCCGTCAGGCTTAACAGCGGCGGCTGCATCAGATCAAAATCGGATACGCCGTCTACCACGGTGTCCGCATGGGTTCGGCAGGTCGCTTTCACCTTGCAGAATCGGCACCAGTCTCCGCAGGCGTATTCCTGTACACCGTCCGCGGCTTTTTTCGCCGCCGGTTTCACCTCCTTTTCCGCCCATTCAAGCAGCTGGCTGACCGGCAAAACCGACTGACAAATATTCTGAAGCCGCGGCTGTACAATTGTCATATGTACCTGTTCGATCTTCCAGAATTCCCGGTACATCAGATACGCTCCCAAGGCGTAAAGGCGCATCTGAGGGTTGTCCTCCGCCTCCACTCGAACGCCTTTGCCATATTTGAAGTCATAGACATATAAATCGCTGCCGTGGATCAAAATGCAATCCGAACTGCCGAATCCGCTGGGTATGTATTCCGACAGATCGACTCTCTGTTCGACGAATACCGCTGGCGCTGAGGAAAAGCTGTTCGACTGATCTTTAATGTGATCCACGTAAACGTCCGTGTATCCGTCCATTTCCGATTGATATAGAGGATCTGCCTTCAGCTTGTCCAGTTCCGACTTATATTTTTTCGGACCCATCGGCTTTTTCTCACCAGTCTTTGCGATCCCGAAATATTTGCGCAGCTTCAGCTCGCAGATGCTGTGAGCAAGCGTACCTTCCGCTGCATAGGTCGATCCCTTGTCTTCCAGATCCTTTGTCAGTGCTACGGATCCGGGACAATGGATCCAGCGGTCTGCCGCACTCGGTGATATCACTGCATGATCCACTATATCTGCGCCCCCATCGCCCTCAGATCCGCAGCAAACAAATCCATCTGATCCGCTCTGAGATCTGTCATCTGAGCTACCCCATACTTTGCAAGCAAGCTCTGAAGCTCCGGGCCTTTGCCCGCAGACAACAGCGGCCCGATCACCCCCTGCAGCTGTGCCAGCGTATAGGTCGGCGTTGTTGTCGGAACTGCAGTTCCCGCCGGCTGCACCGGAGCCGATGATGCTTCTGGTGCGGATACCGAAGATACATCCGGCGTAGTTTTCTCCAAAGTTCCCGGGACTGCTGCACTCTCTGCCGGATTGCTGATCCGAAGGTGAGTCTCTGCCGTTTCTGCCCCCATCAGTACAGAAAGCGCCTTCCATTTTTCCGCTTTGTTTTCTTCAAAATCATGCTTGTTTAACGTCACTTCAATAACCATAGATTCCTCCTCTTAAGATTCTATTTCATCCGCAATTTCAACTAATCTCGATGCAGTATCCTCCCCTTCCAGAAGCAAACTCCGAAAGTATTCATACAGAAACTCCCGCCGTACCAAGCATTCAAACCGGTGAGCAGAAATTGTCACTTCCTTGTCCACTCGTTATTCTCCTTTCCGGATTGCTGCACTCTTTGTTTTGTGCTATGATGTTTATGGTTCATTTCGTAAGGCACATGTTCTGTTTACAGGCGTGTGCCTTACTTACTGACAGGTACTTTTTTCGCTCATGCGGCATCGTCATGCCATCTTTCATACATCCCCGCTGCTTCCTGTACATCACCGAATCCCTCTTCTGTGTCCGAAAAAACAACATACGCGACCACCGCCATAGCGATCACAATCAGATCACTCATAAGATTCAAATAACCTCTCTGCCAGTAACACAGAAAAATGTATCCGGCTGCCAGTGCAAAACCTATGATGATCTTTTTCATTCTTTTACTCCCCTTCCAACTGCAAAGCCTTTTCCAAATCCTAAAGCCGCAGCGGTACATACTAAATCAACAAGAACATCATCTTGTGTCTTTAACTCTCTACAGCCGGCTTCCGTAAGCAAAATTACATACTTCTCCTTGATTTTTTCTACATCTAACACTTACTTTTGCCTCCTTTCCTGCTCTATGCATATTTTGAGATCCAATATTATCCCAAAGATGACTAACAGCGTCTTTTTTCTGCAATTCGTTCTGCGACATCGGATATTAAGTACCTTTTCTCGCGCCCGGATGGCAGGTAGTTCAAACCTGCCAATAACGACCGTGTGTGATCCCGACCCATTCCGAGACAGCGGGCGATCTCTGAGATGCAAAGAAATGATTTGCCCGTTGCAGACTCCAGCTGACGTTTGATATCCGTCTTTGTCATGTTTTCACTTCCCTTCATGCAAGGTCTTCCCTAAGCCCCCTTCGCTTCTACCAAAGGTAAAATGCCCTGTGATTTCAACAGATCATAGATGAACAATCTGCCTTTCTGCGTCCAGTAAGTATGTATGCGGCTGTGCTGTTTACCATCTTTTCCACTGTAAACATCCGTCTTAGACTTCGTATAGCCCTGCTCCGCATATTTTTGATACAGAAGCCATGTTTTGCCCTGCTTGAATTGTACGCCTAACTCATGCAGCAGCTTATTGAGCCATTTTGCACTCTTCCCGTAGTCCTTCGCGATCTGGGTAGAACTCAAAACATCCGCAGTTTGAAGAACAACATCGTAATAGCTGGCTTTCGGGTTAAACTCTGCGATCAGCTGTTTCTGCTGTGCGTTCTCATCTTCCAAGACTTTACGCTTGTTTTGTTCTTCCTTCAGAGTGGTCAACAGCCTTATAGCGGTGTCCGGATCCGCAATCATCTTTTCAACGGTGTCCGGCATAGCATACATGCCATGCTTACGGATAGACGGAAGTACTTCGGATGTTACCCAGCGTTTGAACTTTTTCGCAGTTGGCAGCTTACTGGATAAGATCAGGCTGTATAAACCGGATTCGTTTATAACGTATGCGCCATAATGACTTATATTTTTAAGGTCACCATTTTGGTACCCCTTAAATTCGTTATAAGAAAGTAGCGTTTTATCTTCATCATCAACATGGTCGTTGACTGCATTTGTTAAGGCTTTACTTTTTACATTTCCATCGCCATAACCAAGTGCTTCTGCTACATCTTTCCCAACAAACCACGGTTCTCCATCCTTTTCAATCGCTCTGATCTGTCCAAACTCTTCGTTCTCAAAAATTTTCAATTCGTTCATTCGTACCCACCTCCATCTCACTGTTTTCCCGATAAGCAGCCAATCTGCATATCCGGTTTCTACAAAGTTCATTTTCTACTAAAAGTAGATTTAAGTCCGAAAAAAATTTGTTCAAGATCAAACCCTGTAATCCGCGCTATCTCTTCAGCCTGACGAATTGTCGCTATTTCCGGATCCTGTTCGATCTTAGCGTAGGTATGTCTATGAATCCCCATCGATTTAGCCATTTCCTGCTGCGTTTTACCTGCAAGCACACGAGCTTGCTTTACACTCAAAATCAAACTTTCACCCCCTTCCTGCGTTAATTTAATTTTATATTATTCTACTTTTAGTAGACAGTCAAGAACTTTTTGTAGATTAATTAGTTATTTCTGTTGTATTTTTTCTACTTTTAGTATATAATTTTCTACATCATAGAAAGGAAGTTTTCGTATGGGAGTATCTGAAAATATTAAGTTGCTAAGATCTCGCTTTGAGCTTACTCAAGATGAATTAGGCAAAATAGCAGGAGTATCTGGGAAAGCTGTACACACTTGGGAAATAGGATCAAGAGAACCACGCATGGGAGCAATTCAAAAAATAGCTGATCATTTCGGGCTCAGCAAAAGTGCGTTGATTGAAGATGATGGTATTTTACACGCGTTTTCTAATAACGTTTCTGATAGCGAAAACTCGAACCGAGTCTTGACCCCCAAAGACGAACGTGATATTGCCAACGACTTAAAAAATATAATGGAAAAGCTTTCGAACGAAGAGGCTGGACCAGCCAGTTTTGACGGAGAGGATATCCCTGAAGCTGACAGAGAAATGTTTGCTGCACAGGTTGAGATTATGTTAAAGCGACTCAAACTCATTAATAAGGAATTATATAATCCGAATAAAAATAAAAAGTAGGTGTGTGCGTTGAGAAATGACATACAAAAAATTGTTTCTCGTTACATCCATAAATATGAAACAAGAAACCCGTTTGAAATCGCAAAGGCTTTAAATATAGAAGTTCTCATTGGGGCACTTGGATCCCGTTGTGGCTGCTATATGTATCTAAAAAGGCATCGTTGTATCTTCTTAAATGAGAGTCTGCCTGAGCGCGAAAAACGTTTGGTTATGGCACATGAATTGGGCCACGCTATCATGCATCGTAATGAAAACTGCTATTTTATACGGCACAAGACATTGTTTCTCTCAGACCGGATTGAAATGGAAGCAAATCGTTTCGCAGCAGAACTCCTGATTCCGGATGATTTGATCTATCAGTACGAAGGATTCAGCCGTCGCCAGATTGCATATGCAGAAGGGTTAAACGAGGAACTGTTGCGGTTGAAATTTGAAAAATGACGCCGTAGACATTATGCCGGAAAAGAACTATGCATACAAATGTTTTGGACAAGTTATCGGTAAGTTAAATCCTGAATGGATTATATAATTTATTTGCAACATTTATGTTTGCAAATATGTCTTATTGATTATCAATTATTTTACTTATACAAGGAGGATAAAAATGAAAAAGAAAATTTTAACGCTTTGTCTTGCCACTATTATGTGTGTAAGCTTTGCAGCATGCGGAAGTACAGCATCAGATGATTCTTCTGTACTGTCTTCAGAAGCCGAAAAGCAAACTGATTCAGATGTTGGAAAAGTTACAGAACAAAACGGAATGAGAAAAGAAGTTGTTTACACGAACAAAGATATCAACTTGGGAGGAGAAACTGGACCTATAAAATATTCAACATCAGAAATTCAGATCTCAAAATTGATAGCCACAACTGATGATGCCGCTTCTCTCTTGGATCTCGAAAAAGATAAGGAAGCTGCTGTCGTTGTAGTACATTTTGATGTTGAAAATACTTCAGATGACACCATCAGTTTCTACCCGGATCAATCAGTAATGACAACCAATACAAAAGAACAGGTAAGTGCCAGCGTATTTCTGAGCGATAGTGTAGGCGGTGATTTCATCGGAAACGTAAAAAAGTCAGGCAATGTAATTTTTATTTTAAAAAACAGTAGTGCTGATGACCTGGCAAACGTGACAATCCATATTAATGCGCCACACAATGATTCATTTGATTCCGTCGGTGATCCGGTTGAAATCAATATCCCAGTAAAAAACTAATCTAACTTATCTTCGTTTAATGTAGTCCGCCTCTCTATTTACATAAGGGGGCGGACAAAATGCAAGGAGGATCACCGATATGATGTATCCATTTATGACACTGGATGATGATACTGAAATCGTCCATTCCGATATGCTGCCTGATGGCAGGGTAAAAGTCTATATTGAGCGTCCAGACGAAAAATACGGATTCCGTCACGCTACTTGCTATCTTCCAGATTATACGTGGGAAGATATTTATCAGTTCACCCAGAACGATATTGACCGCTTCCAAGAGGTAATTGAATCCACTGCACACCTTATTATTGAATTCTCTCAAGAAGGAGGATTTGAAAATGCCTCAAATTTTTAAACTTGGATCTTACAATGTTTATTTTTGGTCGAACGAGAGTCGTCCCTTAGAACCTGTGCACGTACATGTTTCACAAGGTTCTCCGGCAGAGAATACAACAAAAATTTGGATTACGAGATCCGGAAAATGCTTGTTGTGCAATAATAAGTCTCAAATACCTTCAAAAGTATTGCGAAACATCATGAGAATTATCGAGTCACGAAGCTGCGAGATTATAGAAAAATGGGTCTCCTACTTCGGCGAAATACGATATTTCTGCTGACAAATATCCTGCAAATCTTTCGCTTTCTTTAATGAGCAGATAGATACAGTCGCTCTCCGCGAGGAAGGCGTGGATTGAAATATCAGTGAAGGAGGAAATTGATTATGAAAAGAAAAAAGAAGTTATCGCTATTCTTGTCGCTGGCTCTCGTAGCTGCGTCGGTATTTATTCCGCAGATCCAATCGTACGCATCCCAGATCGGTGTAACAATCAACGGTAGCGCCGTTCAATTCAATGCGTCAACAGGTTCTCCATTTGTCGATAGCTCCAATCGTACACAAGTTCCGCTCAGAGCCACAATGGAAGCCTATGGTTGTGACGTTGATTGGGATAGAAATACACGTACTGCTATCGTTCAGAAAGATGGAAAAACGGTTAAGGTTCCGATCGGATCCAATAACATTTCTATTAATGGATACCAGGTCGAAAACGATACTGTTGCGGTAATTAAAGATAATCGCACTTATCTTCCAATCCGAGCCGTGCTGGAGGCTTTTGGCGGTTACGTCAGCTGGAATCAGGCTGCTCAATCCGTTTCCGTCGATAACACATTCCCATTACTGAAGATACATTTTATCGATGTCGGACAAGCGGACGCTGCGCTCATCGATATTGGTAATACAGAAGTGCTGATCGACGGCGGAAACAATGCCAACGGCCAACAGGTAGTTAATTACCTCCGCCCGTATGTTGACGGAGCCCTTGATTATGTAATTGCTACTCACACGGACGCTGATCACATTGGTGGCTTAGATGATGTACTCGCTGCGTATCAGGTAGATACAGTTATTGGATCCGGCGATACTTCCTCGACCTCAACTTACCGCGATTATTGGGCAGCGGTACAGTCTGAGCCGAATTCCCAGTACATGGATGATTCTGATATGGTACTTCCTCTTGAAGGAGGCGCAGAACTTGAAATTATCGAAACTGGAGATAATAATGGTGATACAAACGGCAACAGTGTAATTGCTCAATTAAACTACGGAAAAGTAAAAGCTTTATTTACCGGAGATATAGATTCTGATGTTGAAAGTCAGAATTTAGATAAGTTTGAGGATGTCGATGTGCTGAAGGTCGCTCATCACGGATCCAAAACATCTACTTCCAGCTCTTTCTTAAGTGTCATTCATCCTGAGTATGCCGTAATTTCTGCAGGATCAAATAATACATATGGACACCCTTCTGCCGATACACTCAGCAGACTTTCTGCAGTCGGATGTAAAACGCTCGGTACTTTCAAGTCTGGTACTGTTTCTCTGTCATCAAACGGAAAAGTCTATAACTTGAATAAGAGTAACTATCTGACTATAGCTGATGCGGGAGCCGGTACTGGCGGAAGTACCCTGGTTACGCCTCCGGGTGGAAACACACCAACTAATCCTTCGGGCGGCGGAACGACGGTAAACCCACAGCCACAAACTCCGGTCACAACCAGCTATATCGGCAATAAGAACAGTAAGATATTCCACAAATCCACTTGCTCATCTGTAAAACGAATGAGCGCATCCAATAAAGTGCCTCTCAGCAGTGTTTCTGCAGCACTGAGTACCGGCTATAAGCCTTGTAAAATTTGCAATCCGGCATAGCTTATAATAAAAATTCGCCCTCCTGTTGGCGCAGGAGGGCGGATCAAATAAATAGGTTGTAATGATACAACCCGACTCACAATCAGATTGTATCATCTCAGCCCGGATAAATCAATTCCCGGGTATTTTTATGCTCATTTTAAGGAGATGATGGTATGAAAAAATATAAGTACAGTAAGGATATTACCTTTGAAGGAAAAAGATACAAAATTAGGGCGGATACGGAGAAGGAATTAGTCCGGAAAGAAATTCTCAAACTTCAGGAACTGGACAACGGAGTCAGGAAAATCGAAAAGAGCATGAAATTTAAAGACTGGGCGTTGGAATGGCTGGAAACCTATAAGAAACCTTCTGTCAGCGAAGAATCTTATATCAGCTATATGTCCTGTTTAAAATGTCACATTCTGCCGTATCTTGGAAATATGCAGCTGAAAAGCATCCGGGCAATACATACGCAGAAAGTCATGAATGAAATGTCAGGTTCCTCGAAAAAAATGATCAATCGCATCGCAAACATGCTTTACGGGATCTTTGAGACAGCTAAATCAAATAATCTGGTCCTTGAAAATCCAGCGTCCCATTTGATCAAACCGAAAGGAACGGTCTCTCGCAGACGGGCAATCACGTTGCAGGAGCGCAAATATATTCTGCAAGTAGCAGAATATCATCGTGCAGGACTATGGATAAAACTCATGCTGTTTTGCGGTTTGCGTCCGGGAGAAACGGCCGCTCTTCAATGGAGAAATGTAGATTTCAAAAAGAAGATGCTGCACGTTGATTCGGCAGTAAAGAGAAAGACAGGCGTCGGATCCACTAAAACAGAAGCAGGAAAACGTTCTATTCCGATTCCGGAAATTCTGATATCCGATTTACAGTTCAGAAAAGAGGATCCCTTTGATTACGTTCTGACAAATACAAAAGGCGGACGTCTTACCTCAACATCCATGCAGAGAATGTGGGATTATTTTAAAAATGAATTGAATATCGCAATGGGGTGCGAATCTTTCCGTGGACGGGCCTTACCTCCTTACCGTGTCGCAGACGATCTGGTTCCCTATTGTCTTCGTCACACTTATTGCACCGACCTGCAGGCTGCGGGTGTCCCGATTAACGTTGCCCGTGAGCTGATGGGGCATACAGACATATCCGTCACATCTAAAATCTATACCCACAGCTCTGATCAAGCGACAAACAGAGCACGTGATCTGATAAATAGTCTGCATGCGACACCCACTGCGACACCCGAACTCTCAGCCATTGAAAAATAAACGAACGTTGTGAAGGTCGTAGGTTCGAATCCTACATGGCGCGCCAAAAGAAAAACACCGTTCAAAACATTGAAATTTCAAGGTTGAACGGTGTTTTTCTTTTTCCGATGTTTCTCTTATTTTGCCCCAAATCGGCTCGATTT